>CAZPAL010000008.1:0-18416 GCA_964584525.1 uncultured Dehalococcoidales bacterium
TGTGTTGGGTGTGTTTGGTGGGTGGTTTGAACCAGGGCTTTGGTTTCAACACCATAAAGATCCGCCAGGTCGGCATCCAGCATCACTTTTTGTTTGCGGATAAATAGAATGGCCTGTTCGATACGCCCAGCCGGAATAACAACAGGTTTGTTATCCATACCCCAACTCCTTCAGGTTGGCTTCAATCGCCGCGTCCAGCTTCTTGCCCTCAACCATCTGCTCTCGCAACGCAGCAGTCAGGCGTGCCATCTTTTCCTCGAACGGCTCGCCGTCGTCCTCCACTTCTTCCGCTCCCATATAGCGCCCCGGCGTCAGCACATATCCATTAGCCCTTATCTCGGCGGTAGTCACGGCCTTGCAGAATCCGGGGATATCAGCGTAGGTCTGCGTGCATTGGTCATCGCCGCGCCAGGCATGGTAAGTATCGGCAATCTTGGCAATATCCCCGCGAGTCAATTCCTTATGAACACGGTCAACCATCGTCCCCAATTTGCGGGCGTCAATAAATAGTGTCTGTCCGCGGCGGTCACGGAAATGGCCGTTCTTCTTGGCACGGGCCAGGAACCACAAGCAAACCGGAATCTGGGTTGTATAAAAGAGCTGTCCCGGCAAAGCCACCATGCAATCCACCAGGTCGGCCTCGATGATATTCTTGCGGATTTCCCCCTCATTCGAGGTATTGGAAGACATGGAACCGTTAGCGAGCACAAAACCGGCCAGACCGGTAGGGGCCAGGTGGTATATGAAGTGCTGCACCCAGGCGAAGTTGGCGTTGCCGGGGGGCGGCGTGCCGTAAACCCAGCGTTTATCATCCTTCAACAAATCCCCGCGCCAGTCGCTGTCATTAAACGGGGGATTGGCCAGCACGAAATCAGCCTTCAAGTCCGGGTGCAGGTCATGGTGAAATGTGTCGGCATTCTCTTTACCGAGGTTACCCTCGATGCCGCGGATGGCCAGGTTCATGCGGGCCATGCGCCAGGTGGTATGGTTGGATTCCTGGCCGTAGATACTGACATCTCCAATTTTGCCGCCGTGCTGTTTTACGAATTCCTCGGATTGGACGAACATGCCGCCGGAGCCGCAGCATGGGTCATATACTCGTCCTTGGTAGGGGGACAGCATCTCGACCAGGACATTGACCACGTAACGGGGCGTGTAGAACTGGCCGCCCTTTTTCCCCTCCGCACTGGCGAATTGAGAAAGAAAGTACTCATACACACGCCCCAATATGTCCTTGGAGCGGTTTTCGGTGTTACCCAACCCGATTTTACTGATGAGGTCGATTAGCTGGCCGAGGCGCTGCTTATCCAGACCGGGCCGGGAAAACTCCTTGGGTAAGACGCCTTTCAGCACAGGATTATCCCGCTCGATGGCGTACATGGCGTCGTCAATGATTTTACCGATGGTAGGCTGTTTGGCGTAGCTGCGCAAATTGGACCAGCGCGCCTCAACCGGGACCCAGAAAATGTTTACGGCTTTGTATTCATCCGGGTCTTCCGGCACGCCAAAGCGCAATTGCTCTTCCCGGACGTAATATTCACTGGCCGGGTCGTTTACGTCCATCTTCAATTGCTCGTGTTTTTCTTCGAAAGCGTCAGAAATGTACTTGAGGAATATGAGCCCCAGGACGACATGCTTGTATTCGGAGGCGTCCATATTGGAACGCAGGGCATCGGCGGTCTGCCAGAGTTGCTTCTCGAAACCCAGGGTTGCGCCGTTGGTTTGTTTTTCTGATTGTGCCATCAAAGCCCTCCGGGAACTATATGGAATGATATTACCACGAATACGCGACAGGAAAAGGTGGTTATTTTTGCGAAAGGTTATTCCTAATTGTTGGCTATTGTCAATATGCGAGGGCGACGATGTTGGTGTTCTATGATTTTCTCACCAGTTAAGTGTTAAGGGAAAATGTCACCATATGAAAGTGACTTTGGACAGAAAGGAACAGGAAAGGTTGATGACACCGGAGGGCGTTGAAAAGAGCTAGAGGTGCTTTGCCCACTCCACGGCATTGGTGAAGATGCGCAGCCCGTCACCCTCTGCTTTGAGGCCTTCCGCAGGCCAGCGCGGGTGCTGGGAGCCGCGGATGTGGCGTTCGGGGTGGGGCATCAGGGCGAAAATGCGCCCGCTGGCGTCCGACATGCCGGCGATATTGCGCATGGAGCCGTTAGGATTGGCGGGATAAACGGCCGTTTCGTTGCCGTTTTCATCGCAGTACACAAGGGCGGCGTTCAGCCGGTCGAGGGTTGCCTCATCGGCCACCAGCTTACCCTCTCCATGGGCCACCGGCAGATAGAGCTGTTCGATGCCGCGGGTGAAGATGCAGCTACTGCCGGGGGCGGTCTTCAGGTGCACCCAGCGGCATTCAAATCGCCCGGAATCGTTGTTGGTCAGCGTCACCGATTGGCCGGCCGACATCGGCCCCGGCAGCAATCCTGCCTTGACCAGAATCTGGAAGCCGTTGCAGATGCCGATGACCAGCCCCCCGCGGGCGACGAAAGACTCGATTTCCCGGCAGAGCTTGAGGCTGATTTCATTGGCTGCCACCTTGCCGGCCCCCAAATCGTCTCCGTAGCTGAACCCTCCCGGAAAGGCCAGTATTTGGGTTTCGGCCAGCGGCTGCCGGTCGGCGGTAAACTTTTTAATATGCGTCATGGCGGTGCGGCTGCCGGCCTGCTGGAAGGCGTAGGCGGTCTCCTCGTCGCAGTTGGTGCCCGGGCAGCGCACTATCAGCGTGTTGACGTTGGCCATAGTCCTACCACCTTATGGGTTTCTGCCAGGCTTCTTTCAGGGCGCTGACTTCGGCATCAATCACTTTGCGCCCTTCAAGCCCGGTAACGATGACCCGCCGCCCCTGTACTTTGCCGATGCACCGGCAGCCCCGGCCGGAAAGCAGCGCTTCGAAGGCGGCCTGTTTTTCGGGCTCGACTTCAATCAGGAAGCGGCTGTTGGATTCGGAAAAAAGCAGCCTGGCGTCACAGCGGGCATCATCGCTGGCCGGCACGGCGCCGAGGTCGATTTCCGCCCCCAGCCCCCCGCCGATGGCCATCTCCGCCAGCGCCACCCCCAGCCCGCCCTCCGAGAGGTCGTGGCAGGCGCGCACCAGACCGGCGGCGGTGGCGCGGCTGATGGAGCGCATCAGCGCCAGCGAAGCGGGGGCGTCCAGGCGGGGCACGTTGATGCCCTTGTGCCCGAGCAATTTATAATATTCGGAGCCGCCCAGTTCGTCGCGGGTGATTCCTGCCAGATAGATGAGGTTGCCTTCGGCTTTGAAATCGGAGGTTATGGCGTGGGTATAATCTTCCATCACCGCCATCGCCGAAATGAGCACCGTATGCGGGATGGATATCCTGCGCACCTCGTGTTCGAACTCGTTGTTCAGGCTGTCCTTGCCGGAAATAAAGGGCGTGCCGTAGGCGACGGCGAAATCGTAGCAGGCCTGGCAGGCGAGCACCAGCGCCCCCAGGCTTTCAGCTTCACGCACGTTGCCCCAGCAGAAGTTGTCCAGGATAGCCACCCGTTCCAGACTGCCGCCCACCGCGATAACCTGGCGCAGCGCTTCGTCGATGGCCGAGGCGGTCATCCAGTAGGGGTCGATGTCCCCGAAGCCGATGCTGACGCCATTGGAGATAATCAGCCCTTTGGGGCTGCCCGCTACCGGGCGGATGACGGCCGCGTCCCCCGGTCCTTCAGCCGTCTTGCCCACCAGGGGCTTGAGCACGGAGGCGCCCTGCACCTCGTGGTCGTACTGGCGGATTACCCATTCCCTGGAGCAGATGTTCCAAGCCGATAGCAGCGACAGCAAATCCAGGGTGTAATCGTTCTGCACTGGCAATTCAGGCTCGGTGAAGGCCGGGGCGTGCCAGGCGGCGGTCAGTTCGAGCTGGGAGCGTCCCCCGTGCAGGAATCCCATGTCAAGGCTGGCCACTTCGGTATCCTGGTAGTAAAGCGTCAGTTTTTTATCATCGGTAAACTGGCCGATGACGGTGGCTTCCGAGTCCTCGCTGGCGAATACGGCCAGCAACTCGTCCAGCTTAGCCGGCGGCACTGCCAGCAGCATTCTCTCCTGCGATTCGCTTATCCAGATTTCGCTGTAGCTGAGGCCCGAATACTTGAGGGGCGCGCGGTCCAGCTGGACCTTGACGCCGGTTTCCTCTCCCATCTCGCCGATGGCGGAAGAGAGTCCCCCGCCGCCGCAGTCGGTGATACGGGAGAAAAGCCGCCGGTCGCGGCATTTTAATAACGCGTCCAGCACCTTCTTTTCCACGATGGCGTTACCTATCTGGACGGAGGTCATGCACAGGTCGGTGGAATCGCCGGTGAGCTGCTCCGAGGCGAAGGTCACTCCGCGGATGCCGTCCCGCCCGGTGCGTCCGCCCACCACCACCACCAGGTCTCCGGGGGACTGCCGCCCCTGCCCGGCGACGTCTTTGGGCATCAGGCCGACGGTGCCGCAGAAAACCAGCGGGTTGGCGGTATATCTTTCATCAAAGAGGATGGCGCCGTTCAAAGTGGGGATGCCGAGGCGGTTGCCGTAATCTGCCACGCCGGCGCGCACTCCCTTGAAGATGCGCTTGGGGTGGAGCAGCCCTTCGGGCAGGGCTTCATAGGGAAGGTCGGGCGGGCCGAAAGCGAAGACATCGGTGTTGGCGATGGGTTTGGCGCCCAGCCCCGTACCCAGGATATCCCGCACCACGCCGCCGATGCCGGTGGCCGCTCCGCCGTATGGCTCAATGGCGGAGGGGTGGTTGTGGGTTTCCACCTTGAAACACACCGCCCAGTCGTCGTCGAACTCAATCACGCCGGCGTTGTCCTTGAAAACCGACAGGCACCATGGCGGGTTAAGCTCACGGGTGGCGCGCATGATGGTGTCTTTCATCAGGTTCGAAATCACCCGGCCGTTAAAATTGTAGCGCGCCTTGAAGGTTTTATGCACGCAGTGCTCACTCCACGTCTGTGAAATGGTTTCCATCTCGACGTCGGTGGGGTTGCGCCCCAGTTTGCTGAAATAGGCCGCAGCAGCCAGGGTCTCTTCCCGGCTGAGGGTGAAACTGCGGCCGATGTTGACCAGCTCATCGTCCGAACATGAAAGGATATCGATTTCTTTGAGCTTGAACTCGTAGCGCGGGCTCTCGGCAAAGACGCCGGGTTTTTCAGTCACAGCGTGCTGCACGATGGGATTGATGAGCAGCCGGCTGGATATCTGGGACAGCTCAGCCTGGCTGAGTTCCCCCAGGAAGACATAATGCTGGGCAGTCCTGACCGCGCTGACGGAATCTATACCGAGGTCGCGCAGGCCTTTAAGCACGGTCTGCTCGACCGGGTCGGCCACTCCGGGGTTGAAGGTGACGATAACGTCATTTCGCGCGGGGACCGCGGTCTCGGGCGTGGGATTGAGAGCATACCGTTGGGTGATGGGGTCGGCCAGCAGGCAGCGGGCGGCTTTTTCCAGCTCCGTATCGCTGGGCGAGCCTTCCAGCCAGTAGAGGTCGCGCACGCCCACTCTTACCGGTTTTAAGATGCCTAAATCCTGGATACCTTTTTCAACACCTTGGCCGCGCGGGTCGGGCAGGTATTCATTCAGCCTAACCTCGATTACTGAGATCATGCCGTCTGTTCCGTCCGTTCATCGTTCCTCAGGCCGGCCGGGTGATTTACCAACCGCGGTTGGCCATCCGCTGGTCCTGGGTGAGGGTGCTGATTTCTATGCCGGGCATGGCCTGGCCGAGGTCGCGCGAGACTTCCGCCAGCACGGCAGCGTCCTGGTAATGGGTGGTGGCCTTGACGATGGCCCGGGCGCGCGCTTCGGGATTATCGGATTTGAAAATGCCGGAGCCGACGAAAACGCCTTCGGAGCCAAGCTGCATCATGAGGGCGGCGTCGGCCGGCGTGGCGATGCCTCCGGCGGCAAAATTGACCACCGGCAGCTTGCCCGTGGTGTGCACTTCCATCACCAGTTCGAAAGGCGCGCCCAGTTCCTTGGCGGCGGCCGGCAGTTCATCTTCGGAAAGGTGGGAGATACGCCGGATATCAGCCATCACCGAGCGCATGTGGCGCACGGCTTCCACCACATTGCCGGTGCCGGGTTCGCCTTTGGTGCGTATCATGGCTGCGCCCTCGTTGATGCGGCGCAGGGCTTCGCCCAGGTTGCGGCAGCCGCAGACGAACGGCACCTTGAAATTGTGCTTCCAGATATGATGGCTCTCATCGGCGGGGGTCAGCACCTCCGATTCGTCGATGTAATCCACCCCCAGCGATTCCAGTATCTGGGCCTCCACGAAATGCCCGATACGGCATTTGGCCATTACCGGGATAGTGACCGCGTTCATGATATCTTCGATGATGCGGAGGTCGGCCATGCGCGCCACGCCGCCGGCGGCGCGGATGTCGGAAGGCACGCGCTCAAGCGCCATAACGGCGCAGGCGCCGGCTTCTTCGGCGATTTTGGCTTGCTCGACATTGACGACATCCATGATGACGCCGCCCTTGAGCATCTGAGCCAATCCGGTTTTGAGTTTAAGCGTGCCGTTTTCAACCATTCGACGAATCTCCTGAGGTATATTATCCTAGCACATCTCAATCCTGTTGTGAAATGCTTTCAATAATCCGAATCGGCTTCAGTTTTATGTTACCGGGAAGGGCAGAAAGACGTTGACGATATCCAGCGGCCAGCAGGCCTGGAATTCGCCGTTGGCCCTCTCCAGAATCCCGTTACCGTTAAGGTCTATCCAGGCTTTTACCGAAACCACGCTGCCGACGGCCAAATCGGAAGGCAGTACTCCATACGTCTGGAAAGCTCCGCAGCTATTGGCCGTGGCGACCCCCAGCACCGTGTCCTGCTGGCAAACGGTGATGATGGCAACTTCACCCGGTAAAAAGCCGGCACCCTTGATACGGATAGGCATGCCGGGCTGGGCTTCGACAGCCGCGAAGGCCGAATAGCCGCCTCCGACAGGCGGAAACCAGGTGACCACTATCTGACGGACGGAACCGGGAAGTCCCTGTGGGCCGGCCGGCCCTATGGGGCCCTGTGCGCCGGGGGTTCCGTTGAGCCCAGGCGCCCCCTGTGGTCCCGCCGGCCCGGTGGCACCCGTAATGCCTGGTATCCCCTGCGGACCGATGGGACCGGTAGCCCCGTTGATTCCCTGGGGACCGGCGGGCCCTTGCGGCCCGGCTGGTCCGGTAGCCCCCGCTGGACCCTGCGGCCCGGCTGGTCCGGGCTCTCCCTGGGGGCCCACAGCCCCGGAGCAACCGGCGGGTATGAGCAGCAGCGCGCCGGCAAGGAGAAAAATAAGGGCAAACCTGAGTGTCTTCATAGCTTTTACCTCCAGCAGAGTATTTTGTTATCTGAACAGGCGAGAGTCAGGGAAAAAGAACGGGCCGGGAATTTGAAAAGTTGATGGTACATAAGTAACCGGGGTGAATTCGTGCGGGCTGAATCGTTAACCCGAAGCCGCCGGCTGTGGAGCCCGGGCAGCCAGCGCTGAGAACGGGACTGGAAAGGCAGATTAGACCACCCGGCATATCCCCTCCGAATGCTCCTTAATTCCAGATTAACACCGCAATATTAACAAGTCAAACGGATGACTCCATCCCGACGAAAATCGGAATGGAGTTCCTTTCCGTATCCCAGTGTCCATGCTGGAGGCCACAAAGGGTGGCTGAAGCATCTTGTCCCCTGTGTCATGTTGGAGCGAAGCAAAACATCCCGGGAGGGGAAGCCTAATTTTCCGAACCATTTACACCCGGCTATCCAGCCGATTTATGTGCTATAATTCTTGCTGCGCCAGCGTAGCTCAGTTGGTAGAGCAGCTGTTTCGTAAACAGCAGGTCTCGAGTTCGAGTCTCGACGCTGGCTCCACTTTTTCCGCTATCATCTCCAGTTACGCCTAACTTCTGCATTTCAAAGCCACCGCAGGTGAACCCTTTGTGATTTAAGTCATTGTAATGCCTGACAGATAGGTCTAAAGTAGCAGCAAGAGGGGTTAAACCCTCTCGAATAGAGGAGTTCAATATGATGTGGTTCGCATTTAATCATGGGTGGGGCTGGGGTGGCATGATGTTTATGGGAATATTCTGGGTAGCGGCTATCGGGCTTATCGTCTGGGTGGTTTCACGGCTCCTGAACCGGACGAATGGTACTGTTGGCGAGCGGCGGGGCGGTGCCGCCCTGGAGATAGCGAAAGAACGCTATGCAAAAGGGGAAATATCACCGGAAGAGTTCGAAACGATTAAAAAGGTATTGGTTTAAGCGCCGCTCTTTTTGGCCTCCCTGGAGGGGAAGTATGTGGCTGATGTGTCCTTTCCACCGGCTGATTCACGGTAACGGCGCACATCTTTCCGGTTCGTGCGCCGGGCAGCCGGCGTCTGAATCTGCGCTTGATATGCTGAAAAAACGGTATGCCGGCGGCGAGATTGGTAAGGAAGAATTCGAGCGAATGAAGAAGGATTTATCCTGAAGCGAACGGTTGTTTCCGACATCGTATGTCAGGCCTCAGTTAGCTCCATCGCCAGGTCGCGCCGGCCTCCAAGCCACGTGACCCGGTAAATCTGAAGAAGCGGCCGGTTGGCAATCCGCCCGCCGGCGCGATACAATGATGCGCATGAATGGTATCGCTAGGCGTGTGCTGGTGGTTGACGATGAGCCGGGGATAGTTAATATCCTGCGCATCAAGCTCAGGTTGCATGGCTACGAGGTCATCTCCGCTTCCCGCGGCATAGAAGCCGTTGAACTGGCACGCACGCAGCGTCCGGACATCATGCTGCTGGACATCATCATGCCGGATATAACCGGCCTGGAAGTGCTGGAAAGGGTGCGTGCCTTTTCATCGGTACCGGCGATTGTGCTGACCGCCAGGAGGGAAATTGCTGAGAAGGCTCTGGAAAGCGGCGCGGCTGACTTTATTGCCAAGCCTTTCAATCCCGACCAGATAATAATAAAAATCAAGTCGGTACTGGAGGCTGCCGGGCAGCAGGGGGAAAGCGGGCTACGGGCTATTCCGGCGCAAGGTAAACCAGAAAGTGGAACCGAGGCCGGGGGTTGATTCAACCCAGATTTTTCCGCCGTGGGCCTCAACCAGCCGCTTGCAGACCAGCAGGCCAAGTCCCAGTCCTTTCGTTTCCTTGCCTGTCCCCTCCAGCCGCTGGAAAGGCTGGAAAAGCTTCTCCCGGCCGGCTTCGTCAATTCCAATCCCCCGGTCGCTAACGCCGACCCGCAGAAATTCCTCGTCATGGCGGCGCACGCTGATTCGAATCTCGGCGTCTTGAGGTGAATACTTGGCGGCATTGTCTAGCAGGTTATGGATTATCTGCTTTGCCCGCATGTGGTCGGCCTTAACCGTCGGCAGCCCCCCGGGGATGTCAAAAACGAAGGCATGGCTTCTGAGGCGCGGTCTCTCTTTATCTACAACTTCCCTTATAGCCCCGACCAAATCCAGCGGTTTCACACTCAGGTTCAGCCGGTTGGCTTCGTAGCGGGACAGTTCGATGAGGTTATCCAGTATCTGCGCCAGCGACTCGGCGCTGTTTTCCGCCTCCGCCAGCAGTTCCTGGACTTCCTCGACAGTCAGCCCGGCACTTTTGGCCACCTGGACGGCGCCCATGAAGACGGTCAGCGGTGTGCGCAGTTCATGGGAGACCAGTCCGATGAAGTCGTCTTTCAGTTGTTCCACCATCTTGCGGTCGGTGATATCACGGGCATAAAGGCGGCAATTGTCATTTCCCGGCGGGCAGGTTATGGTTTGTTCAAACCAGGATTCACCAACCCTGGTTTCCCTGGTGAGATATGGGATATTCTGGCCCTTGAGGGTATTGACGAGCGCCTCCCATTCGGCCAGTAAGGGGTGGGCGGACCCTTCCGTCAGCAGTTCCGGGAAGATATTTCGGGCGGCCGGGTTCTGGTACCTGATATTGCCGGAGTAGTCTAACTCCAGCACGGGATTGGGGTTGAGTTCCGGGAACGAGGCCAGGTGCTCCAGTTTGGCTTCAGCCAGCTTGCGCTCCGTGGTCTCGTTAAGTGAAAAGACCAGCCCGGTTACCTTTCCCGAATCGTTTTTGACCGGCACCAGCGTCCAGTCCCAGTAAGTGACGCCGCGCTCGGGTTGGTCGGCGAATTCGAACGGCTTGTCAACGAACGAAATTACGTGGCCGCTGTCTCTGGCCCGGCGGAAAATGGATTCATTTTCCGCGTCCGGGAAGAGAACGAAGTGATTTTTACCGCTGAGCTCCTCCCAGGTGTGCCCGCATGATTCGACATAGGCGCGGTTGGCCATGATAAAATTGAAATCACGGTCAAGATAGGCCAACTGGGTGTCGGTATTCTCCATTATCGTGCGCAGCACCTCTGCCTGCCTGGCGATGTGCCTCTCCAGGCTCTTGCGCGTGCTGATATCCGCCAACGAAGCCGTCAGGCAGACCGGCCGGCCTACGTCGTCGGTGACTACGTTGGCCCACACCATGGCGTCGTAAGTGGAGCCATCCATCTTCTTAAAGCGCAGCTCACCCCGCCAGACGCCATCTTCAAACGACTTCTCCAGTTTTTTGGCTGCCTCCGCCATTTCTTCATCCAGAAGGTGGCCAAAGTGCCGTCCCAGGACCTCGGATGCCTGGTACCCGCCCATTTCGAGCGCGGCGAGGTTGAGGTAAGTCAGCCTGCCTTCCAGGTCGGCGATACAGATGCCGATGGCGGCCGATTCGAGGGCGTAATCCTTGGTGAGGAGTTCCTTTTCCAGGGCAGCGTGTTTTTCCAGCAGGAGCCTGTGTTCCCGGCTGGCTGGGGACCGGCGGCCGGAAAGCGCGCCGGCGCCGCCTTCCGGTTGCGGGCTGCGCCCGGTCTGCTTTTTCTCAAGAGCCATGCGGCACCCCCGTTTCTCAACCGCTGGGGAGGGTGTTCCAGCGATGGGCAACGTATAATTTTAACATATTCCGAAATATTTCACCGGCTGCGGCGTATGGCGAAAACCGGGCGCTCATTTCCCGTATTTCAGTTTGGCCGCAACCAATCCCGCCGCCAGGCAGACGGCAATCTGGGGAAATGGATTACAGAGGGATATTTCCGTGCTTTTTCTGTGGTAGCTTCTGGCACTTGTCCTTCAATCTTTCCAGTGCCTGTACGAGCATTGGCCGAGTGTAGCGAGGGTCGATTATGTCGTCCAGATAACCTAATCCAGCCGCCTGCAATGGATTGTCGAAGCGTGCGCGGTATTCTTCCACGAGTTTCTTCCGCGTCTCACTTGGGTCTGGTGACTCGGCTATTACCTTGCGAAAAATTATGTTGACCGCTGCTTCTGCTCCCATAACAGCAATTTCAGCTCCAGGCCAAGCGTAATTAATGTCGCCTTTCAAGTGATGCGAACTCATGGCGATGTACGCTCCCCCATAGGCCTTGCGTGTTATGACGGTCAGTTTGGGTACAGTTGCCTCGGCATAGGCATACACGAGCTTGGCGCCATGTCTGATGATGCCGCTGTGTTCCTGCTCGGTGCCAGGCATAAAACCGGGTACATCCACAAATGTTAACAGGGGTATGTTGAAAGCGTCGCAAAAGCGAACAAATCGCGAAGCTTTCACCGAAGCATTGATGTCAATAGCGCCGGCGAGATGAGACGGTTGCTGCGCTACCACACCGATGGAATTGCCCGCGAGGCGCGCCAACCCGCAGATGATATTTGGAGCGAACTGCTCTTGAACTTCAATAAAATCTCCGTTATCCACAACAGAGTTGATGACTTTTTTCATGTCATAAGGCTTGCGTGGATTATCCGGAACCAATGTCAGGAGGGATTCATCGGTACGCTCGGATCCATCAAGGGTTTTTATAAAAGGCGTTTTTGAATTACAATTTAGTGGTAGAAAACTCATCAGTCGTCTTACTTGCGCGAAACATTCCTGTTCATTGTTGTGCAGGAAATGTGCAACTCCACTCTTCTGATTATGGACATCGGCGCCGCCCAATTCCTGATGGCTGATAACCTCATTAGTCACCGAATGCACCACTTCAGGACCGGTGATATACATTTGGGTAATTCCCTTAACGGTAAAGATGAAATCACATAATGCGGGGGAATAGGCCGCGCCACCCGCACTTGGACCTAGCACCACGCCTATCTGTGGTATGGCGCCCGAGCAACGCGTATTGCGTAATAGTATTTCACCAACCCCTGCCAGACTGGCTACGCCTTCCTGTATACGCGCTCCCCCGGAATCATATATGCCGATAATAGGCACACCTAGCTCTAGAGCGCGGTCCATTACCTGTCCCACCTTCTGACCGACTACTTCAGAAATAGTGCCGCCGATGAAGGTAAAGTCCTGGGAGAAGATGAAAACGGGGCGGCCATCAATATCGCCTGAGCCGGTGACGACTGCGTCAGACATTTCTTTCTGGTCGGACATGCCGAAATCGGTGGCGCGATGGGTTACGAACCCACCCGTCTCATGGAAGGTTCCGGCGTCAAGCAAGAGCTCGATTCTCTCTCTCGCGGTTAGCTTGCCGCGCATGTGTTGCGAGTCGATTCGTTCTTTCTCGCTAGCACCGCTTCTCAGTTTATTTAAGTAGTGCAATTTATCATCAATAGTCATATACGATTATTCCTTAAATTGAGTATAGGGCATTTCAAGGGAGGATATCCATACTTTAGCGTACAGGAAATCAGTCGGTTGAAAGTTTCATGCCGGAATTTGCCATTAAACGACTCGAAGTATCCGTCGCCGCCTGTATTCTATATCACTCAACCTGAAGGTGTCAAAAGGCGGAGGGACTATGGGAGATAAATCCATTGGGCGGAGCAGGGGGCCAGCTAACGCTTTCATTCCCGGTCGACAGTGCCTATTTCCTGAGCAGGGGGATGATGAAAAGGATGCAGGCCAATAAAAAGACAAGGCTGGCTGCCAACCCGAGCCTGTCCTCGCTTGCCAATCCCCATTTTTGGTACCGGGGTATTGAAAAGCTGACCGTAGCCGGCGGTGTCATCCATCTAGAAAGAAATTACCCGGTCGGCTTCCTTTATCCAGGCTACAAGTTCAGGCATGGAGGATTCAACCGCGCCCTTTACCAGCGGGTTGCCCCGGTTTAACCCGCAGCGGGAAAGGCAACTGCCGCAAATTCTCACCGGGACTCCCTTCCCCATCAGTTCTGCCAGCATCACACCCAGGTCGGTATCGTAACCGCCTCGATTCAAGCCTTCACGGGCCAGGTCAACGGCGTCATTCATCAGGAAGATTAAAGCGTCATCTCCAGCTTTGAGCGTAAAATCGGCCAGCCGCAGGGCATTGCGGGTTACATCCGAGCCGTCGTAGGGATTGTGATTTAATACGATAAGCAGTTTCATGTGCAGCCCCTCCTGTTAAAACCTGTTTGACAGTTATCTGGACATGAGTTATTATAATGAGCATATGCTCGTAAGTCAAGGACTTGCCCGATGGTAAGACCTAAAAAATGCCGCCTGGTGGATGCCGTCCCCGGAGTGACCTATTTCAAACCCGCGGGAATCCCACTGAGATTTCTTGACGAAGTCCGGCTTTCAGTGGAGGAGGCGGAGTCCATCAGGCTGAAAGACCTGGGAGGTTTGCAGCAGATTGAGGCTGCCCGCAAGATGGGTGTCTCACGGCCTACCTTCCAGCGGGTTCTTTCCTCCGCCCGCCAGAAAGTGGCCGATGCGCTGCTTAATGGCAAGGCCGTCAGGATAGAAGGCGGCAGTTATCAGCTGACGGGCGCCGGGTATTGCTGCCAGGGAGGGAACCGTCAGGGTAACTGCGGCGAAGGTGAAGCGCCGCGGTGAACAGCGATGGTATCAACCCGGCTAATTCCAGTTTATATTACATAATAATAAAAGGAGAATGAAGTTGAAGTACGCCGTACCTGTTCACATGGGAGAGCTTTCCTTGCATTTCGGACAATCCACCGAATTTATGATTATCGAGACCGATGAAAAAGGTATCCTCAACCAGCAGACAATATCCACTGCCGCCCACAACTGCGGCAGCCTGCCGGCATTGCTCGCAGCACGAGAGGTAAAGGTAGTGCTGGCCGGCGGCATGGGCCTTGCCCCGCGCATGGCGCTGGAGAGAAACGGGGTAGAGGTTATCCTGGGCGTCAGCGAGACGGACCCGCGCAAAGCTGTTCTGTCTCATCTCAGCCGTACCCTGGTCAGCGGCCAAAACGTCTGTGACCACGGTAATACGGTATGCGACCACGGTCACCATCATTGAAACACGGAAACCGTTAGCGGTGATGACGTTATGTGCCCGCCAGGGAAAGCGTGATCCCGGACGGAGCTGAATGGGGAGAGCGATGGAGCAAATATCATCTGCCGGAGAGAACATTGCGAGCATACAGGGCGGGCTGAGCATCGCCCTGGCCGACCATGCCCAAAATCCGCGCAATATGGAAATCCCCGAAAACTACAACGGTTTCGGTATCAATGACGGCTTCTGCGGCGACATGATGTGCATGTGGGTGCTGGTGCAAGAGGGTATAATAAAATGTGCAACCTTCAATACTGATGGCTGCGGCCACTCTATCGCCTGCGGCAGTATAATCACCGATTTGGCCAGGGGTAAGACGCTGGAGGAAACCGGGGAGCTTACCCCCGATAAAGTTATCGAGGCGCTGGGAGGGTTGCCCGAGGAACATGTCCATTGCGCCTCGCTGGCTGCCGCCACGCTGCAACTGGCCATCGCGGATTATCTTCACCCTGCTGATTGATATTCCCTCGGCGGTTCAATATTTTTGCCCCCGGTTCCAGCCAGACATCAAGCATACAACGGAAGCGGATTGACTTTGTGCCTGACAGGTGACTATACTAAGCTCCAATAGTAACGCCCGGTTCTGACGGGTAGTCGGCATTAAAGGAGGACAAAAACGGTGTTTTGCTCTCAGTGTGGCGCCAAGAATAATGATACCGACCGGTTCTGCAGCAGTTGCGGCTCACCGCTGCTGAAAGCCGCTGCTCCGAAGGCCAGCGCGCCTTCGTCACCCCCTCCTCCCCCGCCCCCGCCACCCCCCCCTGCATATGTGCCACCCGCGCCGCATTATCAGCAGCCGGCCGGCGCCCCGCCGCCGGTTTACCAGGCACAGCCGGCCTATCAGGCGCCCCAGCAGCAATCTTACGCGCAGCAGCCGCCCTCCGGGCAGCCTGCAACCATGGTTGCGGATGAAAGCTCGCGCAAGCTCTACGCCGCGCTGGCGTATTTGTTCGGGTTCCTGGGCGGCAACGTGGTGCTGCTTACCCAGAAAAGCGATAATCTGCTGCGTTTTCATGCTTGGCAATCCATCATCACCAGCATCGTGGTGGGAGCAATCTACATCGTACTGGGCATTCTTAATACCATCATCGCCCTCATTACCGGTAACGCCCTGCTTTCATTCGTTTTGGGATTGCTCGGGTTCGCCACTTTTATCCTTTTTGTCGTGCTGGTGGTAAAGGCCTACCAGTTGAAACGCTTCAAATTGACGCTCATCGGCGACTTTGCCGAGAAACAGGCCGGCAAGTAGTATCATCTCTCGGTGATAAAAAGCGCGAAAGGCAGCTCTGCCTTTCGCGCTTTTTTATAACGGGCGCCGTTGGCCTGGTTCTGGGCGATGATTTCCCCATCGCGGATTGAAGAGGTGCGACCGGCCTGGCGGGCCAGCTCCAGGTTGTGGGTGACGATTACCAGGGTGATGCCCTGCTGGTTCAGTTCCTTGAAAAGCTCGAACATTTTGCCGGCGGTGTCGGAATCCAGGTTACCGGTGGGTTCATCGGCCAGCAGCAGCCTGGGATTGTGCGCCGGCGCCCGCCCGACAGCCGCGCGCTGCATCTCTCCCCAGGAGAGTTCGTGGGGACGGTGCCTGGCTCTGGCTTCCAGTCCCACCGACTGCAGGATATGCCTGACGTTTTGGGCCATTCACCCGCAAAAATCCCCGGCGGTGTAATAGTTGACAAAGTAAAACATATTAGTCATGTATTACAACAGACGCCAAGTTCTGTCAAGCGGGGGGGGGCTGCCGGCAGGAAAAAGCTCTTTTGGTGTATACTGCCCGCATGGATATTCCGCCCCGCATTGAACGTATAAGAAAACAGGCGCATGAGGGTGCTTACGGCGCCTGGCGCAGTGAATTATGCCGGAAATACCGCAATTTGCAGGACCGTATCTGCAACCAGGCCCGGCAAGAAATGCTGCTCTACCTGGATTCCATCGAGCGTTCGGTCACCTGCGGGGAGGGGTGCGCTTATTGCTGCTCCCAGTACATCTCGATTTCCGCTGCCCAGGCGCTGGTCATCGTGGATTATCTTTACCAGCATGCGGAACTGCTGAGCGGGTTCCTGGGCAATTATGAGCAGTGGCTGGTTGCGCTGGAGGAGGCGGATGCCGGCGGCCGGGTGCTGTTAAAACTGGAGGAGTGCACCACCTATTCCTTGATGGTGAAATCAACCCCCCAGGATTTGCTCACCGAATACGCCGGCCTCAACCTTCCCTGTCCGTTTCTGGACGAAAATAAATGCAGCATATATCCGGTAAGGCCTATCTGCTGTGCCAGCCACCACTCCGTCAGCCCGATTGAGTGGTGCGCCCCCGGGAGCAGTGAACAGCCGATGATTTACGAGGCCATGCCGGCCCGCGAGGATTTAATCGAGCTCAACCATCTGACCGAGGCCGCGCTTTCGCTGCACCAGGAAACCATGCCGGTACTGGTTTATAGCTTGCTGACCATCGGCCTGCCCGGGGTGCTGGGCAGGATTAACGAACTGCCGGGGGACAGAGAAACCGGCCTTTAATCTCCCCGCCGGGGCGCAGGCGCCCCGGCGGATTAATTGTCCAGCAGCGTTTTCAGTTCGGTGTGCGTCATGTACCTCTGTTGGGAAATAATGCTCCCGTCAAGCCGGAAGACCGGGAAAATCTCAAGCCCTTTTTCTTTGACCAGCTTCAGGATGTCCGGGTTCTGAATAAAGACGTTCAGGTTGGAGGACATGTTGGCCCGCTGTATTTTAACATCCGGGTATTCATTCTTCAGTTGTTTCAGTGTTTCGCTGAACTCTATCAGCGTGCGGTCCGCCTGCGGGCCGCAAATACCCGAATCGCAACACATCGTGCCCTCGAATATCATCAACTCCTTGTATCCCATGCTCGTATCCCTCCCTTGCTGATTTGAACCGTTATCGATTTTTACAGAGTGATATGGTTTCAGTCAAATATCTTGATTCCAATCGCACGCAGGTCTTCGATTCCCCCCGGCTCATGGTCGAACAACTCGACCGCCAGCAGGGGGGCGCCGAACTTTTGGGCCAGCAGGGGCAGATAGCGCTGCTGCTGGTTCCTGCGGCAGGTGAAAAAGTGGTTCAGTCCGTATTCCGGCGGGATGAGGTAGTTGACAACCACCAGCCCGGTGGTGATTCCGACCTGCTTTCTGAGGTCCTCCGAGGCGCGCCAGGCTTCGATGATGGGCGTGTATTCCGCATATACCACGAAAGCGAAGGTGCTTTTATGCGGGTTTCTCATGCTCTCGATAACGTCGTCGTAGTGCTGCCGGGTGGCATCCGATGTGTTTTTGGTCAGGGAACCGAGGTCTATGTAGCCGTGCCAGTCGGTAGGCAGTTCGAGCAGCCTCAGGGTGTGCCCGGTGGGAGCGGTGTCGAAAACCACAATGTCATAAATGCCCGGGGTGAAATAATCCATGAATTTTTCGAAGGCCGCCATTTCCTCGGCACAGGGTGAGTTCAGGTCTTCCACGATGGAGGTTTTGACGTCTTCGTTCATATCCTGTATTGATGCCATGATTCTGGCGCGGTACTCCGCCAGAGCTTCAGCCTGGTCTATCCTGGCGGCAAACAGATTCTGTATTCCCTTGACAGGGGCCGGTTCATGCGTCACCGGCCGGCTGAAAATGGCCTGCAGATGGGCGGCCGGGTCGGTGGTCAGAACGAGGGTTTTAAAGCCCCGGTCGGCCAGGTAGACGGCTGTGGTAGTGGCAAGGGTGCTTTTACCCACGCCGCCCTTGCCGGTGATAAAGACGAAACGCGTTTTTTCACCCGGATGGGGGGTCAGCAGGTCATATACCTGACGGCGGCTATCTGGAAACTGGAAGCTTTCGACCGGCTTCCCTTTTTGCGGCACAATCCCCAGCCCTCCGCGGATGCCTTGATACAGGTAATCGCCCACCGACCGGAATAGTTCGATGCCGTTGAGTTCCGCCGCAGCCAGCGGGAAGTAGATTTTATCAATCTCGCTGAACTCTTGTTCGATGGTTTTTATACGGCTCTGCTGTTCAGCCAGTTTATTCCTGAAGAAGTCATCGGTGCAGGCTTCATCCGGCAAGAGGCCGTTGACGATGAGAAAGCTGATTCTTATACCCAGCGCCGCCAGTTCGCGCGCGCTGCGCCCGGTTTCCAGTATGGAGAGTTTTTCGGCTCTGAGTACGAATACGAATGCCGTTTTAT
>CAZPAL010000009.1:0-17371 GCA_964584525.1 uncultured Dehalococcoidales bacterium
GCTCAAAAGTATTTCCCTGGATATCCCATCCTGCGCCATCACCGCCATCATTGGGCCTTCCGGCTGCGGCAAATCGTCGCTGCTGCGGCTTTTCAACCGCATGAACGACCTTATCCCCGGCGCCCGCACGGAAGGGCTGGTGGAGTTCGACGGGGTGAATATCTACCAGCGCAATATAGATGTGGTCCAACTGCGCAAGCAGGTGGGTATGGTGTTTCAGAAGCCCAACCCATTTCCCATGTCCATCTTCGATAACGTGGCTTTCGGTCCCAGGCGCCACGGCAAGCGGGCGCGCGCCAGACTGGAAGAGGTGGTGGAGAAAAGCTTGGTCCAGGCGGCGCTGTGGGACGAGGTCAAGGACAAGCTCAACCAGTCCGGGCTATCTATCTCGGGAGGCCAGCAGCAGCGCCTGTGCATCGCCAGGGTGCTGGCGGTAGCTCCCGAGGTAATCCTGATGGACGAGCCGTGCTCCGCGCTCGACCCTATCGCCACGCTCAAAATCGAGGACCTGATGCAGACCCTGGCCAAAGATTATACGATTGTTATCGTGACGCATAACATGCAGCAGGCGGCGCGCGTTTCGGACATGACCGCGTTCATGATGATGGACGCCAGCCGCGCCGGAATGCTGGTCGAGTACGGGCGCACAGCTCAGATATTCACCAACCCCGCCGACAAGCGCACTGAAGATTACATAACCGGCCGGTTCGGTTAAAGGAGCATGAGATGACCAGGAAGGATTTTGACCGCCATCTGAAAAGCCTCCAGGACGAGGTGCTGATACTGGGAAGCATGGTCGGCGAGGCCATCCATCTTTCCACCGAGGCCCTGAAAAAGCGCGACCTTGACCTGGCCGGGCAGGTGATAAAGGGCGACGAGGCAATCAACCACAAGCGTTTCGAGATTGAAGAGCAGTGTATCCACCTGATTGCCACCCAGCAACCCATGGCGGTCGACCTTCGCATTATAATCGCCGTGCTGAACATAATTGTGGACCTGGAGCGCATCGGCGACCACGCGCGCGGCAATGCCAGCATCGCCGTCATGCTGGGTGACGAACCTCCCCTCAAGCCCTATGTGGACATCCCGCGCATGAGCCAGAAAACGGTGGAGATGCTGAACAGTGGGTTGGAGTCGTTCATCAAGCGTGACGCCGCACTGGCCCGGCGGGTGTGTGAGGAAGACGACCAGGTCGACAACCTCTACGACCAGGTCTTCCGGGAACTGTTAACCTATATGGCGGAGGACCCGCATACCATTAATCGCGCCACGCGCCTCATCTGGGTGGCGCATAACCTGGAGCGCAGCGCCGACCGCGTCACCAACATCTGCGAGCGCGTAATCTTTGTGGTTACCGGCAAACTGGAGGAGGTGGCTTCCAAGTATTAGCCCCTGGCGTTACTCCGGCGCTGGGACGCCTTCAGCGGACGGTTTACCTGCGGTGGGCAGGCTGAAACTGAAAGCGGCTCCCCGGCCCGGCACGCTCTCGACCCACACCCTTCCGCCGTGAGCCTGCACCGTGTGCTTGACGATGGCCAGTCCCAGTCCACTGCCCCCCTTGGAACGGGAGCGGTCGGCTTTATAAAACCTTTCGAAGACATGCGGCAAGGCTTCTGGCGCGATGCCGATGCCCGTATCGGCGACGGTAATCACCACCTCCCCCCCCTGCAGGCGGCTGCCCATGATTATCTCGCCGCCGGGCGGGGTGAATTTGACGGCGTTATGCATCAGGTTGAGCAACACGTGGCGCAGCCGGTCGGGGTCGGCGTGCAGCAGCGGAAGCCCTGCGGCCAGACGCTGGGACAGCTTCAATCCGTTTTTTTCTGCCAGCGGCGCTATCTCCGCGGCCGTTTCCAGCACCAAGCGGTTGATATCCACGTCTTCAATCTTAAGTTGGGGTTGCGCCCCCTCGATACGGGCCAGTTCCCCCAGTTCCCTGACCATCTGGGCCAGCCGTTCCGTTTCAGCCAGGATTTTCGCCAGGAAATCTTGCTCCACCGCCTCATCCGCCGACGCTCCATCCCGCAGCGTTTCGGCGATGGCGGCGATACCGGCCAGCGGGGTTAAAAACTCGTGGGAGATGTTGCCAATCAATTCCCGGCGCATCGTCTGAAGCGCCAGTATATCGGTCAGATCCTGCAACAGCAGCAGTGCGCCGCCCGTTCGACCGTAAGGCAGCGGCAGCACACTGGCATAGAGAAAGCGGTGTTTGAGGGCGGATTCAAATTGCAGGGATTTCCCCCGCCCCGTTATCAGGCAACTGCGGACAAGTTCCACCGCCTGGTGGTCACGCAATACTTCCACCGCACTTTTGCCTGCCGCGTCGGCCTCATCGAAATTGAAAATGGCGCCGGCAGCCCGGTTGGCCAGCACGACGTTGCCGCTGGCGTCGGTCAGCAGTACCCCGTCGGTGATGTGCGAGAGGATGGCGGACAGGGTTTCACTGTTCTGGGAAAGGCGGCTTATCACATCGCCCAGCTCCAGCGACATGTTGTTGAACGCGACCGCCAGTTCCCTGATTTCCCCGCTGCCGTAACGGCCGACCGTATGTCCCAGGTCGCCGGAAGCGGTCTGCCTGACCGCGCGGGTGAGTTCCGACACCGGGCGTGTCACCGTGCGGGTGATAATAAAGGAGCCCGCCAGCGCTATCACGAGAGCCGCTCCGACGCCGGTGGCGGCGGCGGCCAGGCTGCGGTTGGTGAGGGCATGCACCTCGGCCAGCGGCAGGCTGACGCGCACCAGCGCCAGCGGCTGGCCGTGCTCATCCCTGACCGGGATGGCGATATACAGCGTTTCCTGGTCGGTGGTGGCGCTCAAGCGGCGGCTTTCCCCGTAGCCCGTCGCCAGCGCATCCTGGACCTCGGGGCGGAAGAGGTGGTTCTCCATTGCCAGCGGGTCTTCCTGCGAATCGCCGATGACCACCCCCGACAGTCCGATGACGGTGACGCGTATGGCGGCGGCGGCCCCCATGTCCCTGGCCAGCCGGTCGACGGCCGGCTGGTTCGAGAGCAAAGGGCGCAAGTTCACCGCCACCAGCGCGGCTTCCCCGGCCAGGCGCTCGGTCAGGATTTGCGTCTGGTCTTCAAGCGAGGCGCGGGCCAGCAGAATCCCCAGCAGGCTCATGCTGGCGACAATCACCAGTCCGAGGGGGATTATCAGTCTCCAATGCAGTTTTTCCGGCACTCAGGACTCCAGTTTGTAGCCCGCTCCGCGCACCGTCAGCAGGTGGCGCGGGTTAGCGGCATCATCTTCAATTTTTTGCCGCAGCCAGCGGATATGGACGTCTACGGTGCGCGTGTCGCCCCCGTATTCGTAGCCCCAGACGCGCTCCAGCAGTTGCTCGCGGCTGAAAACGAGGCCGCGGTTTCTGGCCAGAAATACCAGCAGTTCGTATTCCCGGGGGGTCAGCGCCAGCTCGTTGCCGTCTTTAAGCACCTGGTGGCGCGGCGTATCTATCACCAGCCCGGCCACTTCGAAAGGCGCCGGGGCGTCTTCCGGTTTCACCTCCGTCCGGCGCAACCGGGCGCGCAGACGGGCCATCAGTTCCTTCATGCCGAAGGGCTTGGTGATGTAGTCATCCGCTCCCATTTCCAGCCCCACCACCTTGTCGGTCTCGTCGTTTTTGGCGGTCAGCAGTATGATGGGGGCGCCGGTTTCCAGGCGCAGGATGCGGCAAACTTCCAGCCCGCTCAGCCCGGGCAGCATGACATCCAGCAGGATTAAATCCGGGCGCGCCTTGCGCGCCTGTGCCAGGGCATCGGTGCCGCTGAAGGCCTGGATGACACTGTATCCCTCCTTAACCAGGTTGAAGCGCAGCACATCCTGCAGGGTGCGGTCATCCTCGGCCAGCAATATTTTGGTCATTATCAGTCCATGATATTCCCTGCGCCTGCCTAAATCAAGCGGGTGTAAGATGAATTCAGCATTCCCCGATTTTTTCGTGTCATGCTGGAAGCCATGAAGAATGGCTGAAGCATCCTGGGGGTGGCGTCCAATATGTTTCAGAACCTTTTCAGATGAATCCCGCCATCGCCGGTATCAAAGCTCTGCTATAATAGGCCTTTTCACTGGAGGTCGGACAATTGACTTTCGCCGTGGTAATAGCCGCCGCTTTAATAGCCTCCATGCTGGCGGCGGTAGCCGGGTTCGGTGGCGCGGTCATCATGCTGCCGGTACTGGTGTGGGCGGTAGGCGTGGAGGACGCGGTGCCGGTACTGACCATCGCCCAGCTCTTCGGCAATCTATCCCGGGTGGTCTTCAACCGCGGAGAACTGGACCGGCGTGTAATCTGGCGGTTCGCGCTGGGAGCCGTACCTGCCGCCGTCATCGGCGGCATCATCTTCGCCACCGCGCCGGCGGGCTTCCTGGTCAGGGCGCTGGGGGTATTTCTCATTTTGATGGTAATCTATCGCCATACCCCCTGGGGCAAGAACGCCAGGTTGAAACTGGGCGGGTTCGTTCCGCTGGGGGCGGTCTCCGGCTTGCTTTCGGCCGTGCTGGGGGTGGTGGGTCCCTTCGCGGCTCCCTTCTTCCTGTCATTCGGTTTGATGAGGGGAGCTTATATCGGCACAGAAGCCATGACTGCCGTCATAATGCACATCACCAAGCTGGGGGTGTACGGCGGGTATGCGCTCATCAGCCTCTCCACTCTGCTTACCGGGTTGGCTATCGCCCCTGTGATGGTAGCCGGCACGCTGCTCGGCAAGCGCCTGCTGAACCGCATCCCCGAACGTATTTTCCCCTATATAGTGGAGGGGACGATGCTGGTGGCAGGCTTGCTGTTCACCATCAGGGGACATTGAAAATGGAGAGGGGGCAGGGGTGAGTTCGTCTCCAGAGCCCACTTTGAATACTGAGAGTGGCAATCCTCCGCGCGGCGTGTCCGGACTCTCGCAGGTTATTGACAGCCGCCCCCGGCAGGGATAAGATAAAGTGAAAGGCTATCCAGGGTCCGCCTTCCATATATACGGGAGGGACAGCGATATGGAACATAGCCAGAGATGCCCTGCCTGTGCCGGGACCGGCCACCGCTGGTGCGTGCGTTGCGGCGGCAGCGGCCGGGAGCAATTCAACCCCTGGGAGGTTTCCCGCGCCCCGCAGAAAGATTGCACCAGGTGCGGCGGCTCAGGCCGGGACCCGGAACCTGACCCAACCTGTAAGGGCACCGGGCGCAAAGCCGTCGCGGGAGTCTAGAGTTCCGCCTCTTCCAATCCCTCGCCGCTCTCGCCCAGCGAAGCCAGGAAAGCCCCGATGCGCCCGTCGGTCCAGATATGGTGCTTGAAGAGGGGCTGCTTCAGGATTATCCCCTCCAGGCTGGTACAACGGCTGAGGGCCACATAGGTCTGGCCGTGGGCGAAGGCCCCCCGGCCCATGTCAACCATCACTTTTTCGAAGGTCTTCCCCTGGCTTTTGTGGATGGTGACCGCCCAGGCCAGCGTCAGCGGGTACTGGGTGAAGCTGCCCACCGGTTCGGACTGCAATCGATTATCCTCAAGGTAATAACGGAAAATCTCCCAGGTATAGGGCGTCACCCGCACGGTCTCGCCGTTCGGTAGTTCCACCAGTATCGCCGCCGGGTGCTCCTCTGCCTGGATGCTGGCAATCCTGCCCACCGAGCCGTTCACCCAGCGCCCCGACAGGTCGTTATTGAGCAGCATCACCTGGGCGCCGCTTTTCAGTTCAAGCTCAACCGCCGTCGGCAGGTATTCGCGGCTGAATGTGCCGCTGATAGAGGCGCTGAAAGTGAAGAGCGGCTCTTCCAGCCTGTCCAGCCGCAGTTGGTTGATTTGACGGGCGGAAAGGTTGGTGGTGGTCAGGCAGATGTAAAAATCGTCCTCCGGAGGCTCAAAGTCCGGCTCCACGCGGCGGTTGAGCCGGTTCAGCCCGGCTTGGTCAATGGAATTGTCGCGCAGGCCGTTCAGCAGGCTGATGAATTCGGGGTCCTGCTGGCGGTAGATTTTGGTCAGTTCTACCATCCTCAGCGGCAGCTTACTGAACGCCCGGGAGGCATAAAAATAGGGCGTTTCGTAGCAGCCGGAGAAGGCGGGGAGTTCCTCCCGGCTGACCACCGGCGGCAACTGGTAAAGGTCGCCGATGAGAATCATCTGCACGCCGCCGAACGGCAGGCCGGAATGGGGGCCGTAACGGCGCAAAAACCCGTCCACACAGTCCAGCAAATCCGCCCTGACCATCGAAACCTCGTCGATGACGATGGCATCAAGTTTCTTGTAGAGTTCCCTGCGGCGCCCGGAGCGTGGTTCCGGTATGTTTTCCGGCGTAACACCCGGCTTGAAGCCGAAGAAGGAATGGATGGTTTGCCCCTTCACATTGAGCGCCGCCACACCGGTGGGAGCCAGTACGGCTACTTTTTTGCCGGTATGGCGCTGGAAGTGCTCCAGCAGGGTGGATTTGCCGGTTCCCGCCCTGCCGGTGATGAACAGGTTGAGATAGCTGTGCTCCAACAGGCGCAGGGCAAGCGCAAATTGCCGGTTCATCTCCGGCTGGAAGGGGGTGGGCGCATCATTCATGCTGATATGATACCACCCGGAGCGGGGTGGGGTGGGGCTAGTAAGGTTTGTTTTGGGCGGGTGGTTGATTTCCACCGCTGCACCGATTAGACTGGCAGTGGAGGAACGATGTAATGCATATCACCAACCTGGATAAACTCCCCGCTACCGTACCCCGGATGGCCGGAGCCAGCGGCGTCACCAAGCAGGTGCCTATTTCCGTCCGCGACGGCTCGCCCTCGTTCTCTTTCCGCGTATTTACCATCCAGCCCGGCGGGCATACTCCATATCATGAGCATCCGTTCGAGCACCTGAACTATATAATCCGGGGCAGCGGACGCGTTGAACGGCCCGAAGGCGCACTGGAAGTCAAAGAGGGCGATTTCGTGCTGGTTTTGCCGGGCGAAACACACCAGTACCGCAATACCTCGCCTGTCGAACCCCTTTTGCTGCTGTGCGCCGTGCCGGTAGCCTATGAATAAACCGAATTAACAGAAAGGCGGGAAACGCATGCTGGAACTGATTAAAAAAGAAGACGCGCAGACAGCCCCGGATTTTGAGGTATTGGATTCCGGGGACCGGGCTGTCAGGCTGGCAGACTACCGGGGAAAATTAGACGTCGTGCTGGTCTTGAACCGTGGTTTCTTTTGACCGTATACCCGCCAACATATGGCGCAGTTGCGCCTGAAACACCAGGGGTTCATCGACCGGCAGGCGGCGGTAATCGCCATCGGCCCCGAGGAAAAGACGCCCTTCACCGATTGGTGGCGGAAAGAGGCCATGCCCTTCCCCGGCATACCCGACCCCCGGCATACACTCGCCAAGAGCTACGGCCAGCAGGTCAAACCGCTCAAAATGGGGCGCATGCCGGCGCTCATTTTGATAGACAAAAACGGCCTGATGCGTTTTCGCCATTACGGGCAGTCTATGAGCGACATCCCGCCTGTCGAAGACGTTTTCCGGCTGCTGGAAGAACTGAACCGGGAAAGGGTATCTTGACAAGCGCGGTTATTTTCTGTCATTTGACATCGCAGTTTTGATGTCGTGCGGGGTGAATGGCTTGGTGATTATGTTCCCTACGCCTAATTGCTTGGCATCTAAGGTGGGGCCGCCATCATGAAACGCCACCATCACGCTGATGGGGACCCCTGGGTTTGTCTTTTTTATCGTCCCCAGGGTTTTCAGGATATCCATATCAGGTAGTTCAGAGTCAAGTAAAATGTGGTCGAACTTGACATCATTCATTATCTCAAATGCCTCCTGAATTGAAGAGGTTGTTACAACTAGGTGCCCCTCTTTCTCAAGTGTCCGTTTAACCAGGTTACTAACAGGGATGGAATTTTCTATTAATAGAAAATACTCAACCACGGAAGCTGTTGTTCCGATTTTTCGATCAATATCTTCCTTTCGAAAACGAAGGCTTTCGCCTATATGCACTACCGGCAACTCGCCCTTTTTTGCCAGGTTATAAACGGTCCTAGGCGAAACCTGCAAATATAAGCTGGTTTGTTCTACCGTCATCAGCGTATTCATGGTTCAGTCCTCCTACCTGATTGATAACTGACCTCGCTAGACTTTGACAGAACACTGCAATATATTGTTATCTATATTATATTTAGACCTAATGACGAGTCGAAGTCAAATTATCGTGATAAAGGCTCGACGTCTAAGAAGAGAAAGTGGCACGGAATAAATGACGATTGGAGGATAGGGCTATCAAACTGCCAGTGAAATTAGGGCTGCTGTTTCTGTTGTTGTTTAACGGCGTTATGGTTAGCGTGGTACCGGCAGGTACTTGCTTGGCTGATTCGGCTGACGATGCCGCTTTCATCATCACTGGTTGGGATAGCCTAGTTGAGGAAACGGATGGTGCCAAAAAGATTACCATTAATCTTACGCTGGCTAACACCGGCGAACTCCCTGGTGAACATGAGCTAGTCTTTAGTGTGAATGAGGCGGTGGAGGAAAGCCGCAACATCAGCCTGGCGCCCGGTGCAGAGTCCGAGGTCAGCTTCACCACCACTTGCGCCCAGGTGGGTAAATATGCCATAGATGTCAACGGCTTCGGGCTGCATGTCGAGGTTTTCCCGCCCAAAAAAGACCCGGTTACACCGGTGCCCGACCCGCTGCTCGGCCAAATAGCGCAGTGGCTTAAAGGCCACTGGGTTCCGGTAGCGGGTGTGGTAGCCGGCTTGATACTGCTGGTGGTGCTGGCAGCGGTGATTATCGGCCGGCTGTATCATGTGGTGTTAACCATCATCCGGCGTTGATGCGGGGGATATGCGCATTTCGGGTGTGCTAATGCGCTCCGGGGGTTATTTACTGGGTTCAGATTATCTACGGGCTGAACCTGGCGCTGCTGGCGGCGATACTCTGGCTCAGCCGCAGGTGGCTGGGCAGGCGATTTGTCTGGCTTAAGACGAGGCTGAGCCGAGGAAAGTAACCGCCGTATTCCACGGGAAGGAGGAAATGTCCATGCCCACGCTTTTCCTTTCCAGGAAAGAAATCCTGCCCCTGCTCGATATGCGGGAAGTCATCCCGGCGGTGGAGGAAGCCTTCCGGCTATGGGCAGAAGGCAAGACGGCCATGCCGCCCAAATCCTACCTCACCGTGGATAAAGGTGATTTCCGCGCCATGCCGGCCGCCCTGCCCGGCGCCGCCGGGGTGAAATGGGTCAACGTGCATCCGCAGAACCCGGCCCGGGGCCAGCCGACGGTGATGGCCATCCTTATCTATAACGAGCCGGAAACAGGCTATCCGCTGGCCGTCATGGACGCCACCGATATCACCGCCTACCGCACCGGCGCGGCGTCCGCCGTCGCTTCCAAATACCTGGCGCGCCCAAATCCGCGCACGCTGGGGCTGGTAGGCGCGGGCCGGCAGGCATATACCCAACTGCTGGCCCACGTCGCGCTGTTTAATTTCGAAATAATCAAGGTATATGATATTTCGCCGGCCAGCCTCGGGCGCATCGTCAACGCCTTCCCGCAGTACCGCCTGGAGGCCTGTACCCTGGAGGAAACGGTAGCATCGGACATTGTGTGCACGGTGACGCCGGCCCGGGAGCCGGTGGTTAAAAAAGCCATGCTGCGAGCGGGAACGCATATCAACGCCGTGGGGGCTGACGCGCCGGGCAAGCAAGAGCTTGAACCTGATATTTTAACGGACGCCTTGATTGTGGTGGACGATATGAAGCAGTCCACCACCTCGGGCGAGATTAACGTGCCGCTCTCGCGCGGGCTGCTTGACCCGCGCCAGATTCACGGCACGCTGGGAGAAATTATCAGCGGGCGCAAATGCGGGCGGCGCTCCGATTCCGAAATCAGCGTCTTCGATTCCACCGGCGTGGCTATCGAGGATATCGCCTGCGCCCGGCTGCTTTATGAAAAGACGCGCGCCGAAACCGGCTACCTGCGCGTCAACTTCGTCGAAGAATGATTTGAAGCACCCGCAGGCTTGTTTCCGGCTTGATGCCGGGCGCTGCCCGGGCTGCAGGCCCACCAGGCAGCTTTGAGCGCCACTACGATGGCTGCCGGCCCCAGCAATTCGGCAATCATGGCCAGCACCCTGTCCAGCCTAATGCCCAAAGGCTATCAAACCCCCTTGTATACTGGAGTATAATATCAGAGTCAATAGGGCGCAGTATACGATGTTTCCTAATGCTCTTTTCATGCCATCATCAATTAGATTGATAAAGTCGCCCATCAATTCAAGGTCTAGCCACAACTTGAACAACAATAATAAAACGCCTACTAGTATCACCTTGTATTGGTTCATGTCGCAGGCATTATACCCGCGCTCAAAAACCCATGCAACACGAAGCAAGGAGAACCGAAGAGACTTAATATTGACAGGCGGGTGTACAATTGTACAATAAGGAAAGTCGGGAACATAGTGATATTTAATACCATAAACTTACCAAACATCACTATGGCTGCTGCGTGACCAAAGTAATCGAAAGGGATTAATGCCAGAGTATGTAAGTAAAAACCCGTAGGGAGCATAGAGCATGATCAAGAAAGTAACAAGGCTATTATTCGGATTAGTGATAGTGCTGGGCACGAGCCTGGCAGCAGTGTTGCCGGCGATGGCAAATGGGTCAGGCCAAACGCTTCAGGTGGCCCAATGGAGCGAACCGACTACACTTTCGGGTGTATCCGGGCGTCCGGCGGTCATTAAAGTGGGTGACTACTATCACATGTGGTATGGCACGACCGACACCACGCTATATCACACTTCTTCAGCAACCCCGGGCAGTTTTACTGCAGGGACTCTGACTACTTACGATATTGCAACAACTGCACCATTGGAAGTCGGTGGCGTGACCGTCTGTCATGAAGGCGGCACTTTTTACATGATCGCCTATGGTAGCACAAATAAAGTATTTAATATCTATACTTCTTCTGATGGGAATGCCTGGGCGAATCAAGGCATTGTATTCGGCGGCGCGAATCTACCATCGGACTATTCCAAAATCGACGCCCCGTACCTGTTCTTAGACGGTTCAACCTACAGACTTTATTTCCAGGTTAAGAACTCGGATGGGACTCGCTACGAAATCTACACCGCAGAGGCAAGTGGAACGTTAGCCTCAATTGCGGATAGCAATGATGACGCTGATTTCATTCTGGCGAATAGCAACAATGCGGTCTTAACTCCCGGAGTTTCAGGAACCTGGGACGGTAACTTTGTGATGCATCCCATGGTGATAAAAGACGGCGACACATATTACATGTGGTACAGCGCCTATGGCCCCGAACAGGTAATCGGCGTGGCAACGTCAACTAATGGTTATAGCTGGGCGAAAAGCCCCGCCAACCCGATCCTGCCCCGCGCCACCTACAACGCCGTCGGTGAACCCTCGGTCATCAAGGAGGGGGGCACCTGGCGGATGTGGTATTTGGCAACCGGAAATGCTATAAATTACCTGACGGCCACGGGGCCGTTTGAGTTCTCTACTATCCAGTCCGCCATTAACGCCGCCAATGAAGGCGCTACCATCAATGTGGCGGCGGGGACGTATACCGAAGCATTGGTGGTTAATACAGCTAATCTCGTAATTCAGTCGGGTTCACCCTTAGGAGCGGTCATAATGCCCTCCGCTACTCCGTCAAATCCGGGAGCAGCGATATATATCAGTGCCGATGGTGTGACGATTGACGGCTTCGAGATAAATGGCACCACGGTATGTAATAACGGTATCTATGGATGGGATACCAGTAATCTGACTATCAAAAACAATAAAATCCACGGGGCCATAAATGCCTGGGACGGGTGCGGTATCCTGTTGATAAGCTATGGCAACGAGGGGACTGTCTATAACAACCTCATTCAAGATAACGAAGTGTACGACACAGGAAGAATGGGCATCATGGTCATGGATTATGATGGAACAAACTATACCGTGACGTCTGGTAACACTATTACCGGAAACACCGTGCATGACGTCTGGAAAATGGCAACGGAGTGGAATGATGGCGGCGGCGGGATTCAAATCAACGCGGGTAAGAATTGCTCCATCACCGGAAACACTGTTTACAATGTCCAGGACGGGCAACGCGGAATATACATGTTTGGCTCTTCTACTGGGAACACTATCACAGGGAATACACTCAGAAACAACCCAACAGGCATCCAGATTTGGATTAGTGGTGAACAGACCGTTCCAGAAATCAATTGGGGGAGCGAAACTGTAGCATCTCCTCAGATTCACAATAACAATATATATGATAATACCATTGGGGCAACAAACACTAATCTGGACGGGTATACACCTAAGATATTAGACGCCACCAACAACTGGTGGGGTTCGGCTAACGGGCCGGCTAATGCAGGGAATACCTTTAACGTGGGTGCCCAGGGCAATGCGGTCAGCAATAACGTGCTCTTTACATCGTGGCTGAACGCCGCGCCTCCAACCGGCACCAGTTTTGCTCCGGTGACGAATGGCAGCAACGGATATGCCTCAATTCAGGCTGCTGTTAATGCCGCCTCTAATGGCGACACCATAATCGTGGCGGCAGGAACATATACCGAGAATATCGTCATCAATAAAAGGCTTACGTTACAGGGTGCTGGGAAGGATGCCACTACCATTACCTCAGCAGTTGCGGATACCGATGTTATTAAGCTTACGACTGGGGGTGATTCAGCAACAGCCAGAATGGTGATAAAGGATTTGAAGGTGACCGGCGCCACCAAGGTTAGTGCAAGCTACGTATCTGGAATAAACATCAGGGGCGGTAATGGCTATATTACGTTAAATAATATAGCTGTCGTTGATAATGCGAAAGAAGGAGTTCACATCGACGTTGCCGCCATGGCTGATATTGAGCTTCGGGACTGCACATTGTCGAATAACGGTGGTTGCGGTTTACTGGTGCGGTCCGCGGGCGGTGCTTGTAGCGTGGATGGTCTCAAGATGATAAACTGCAACGTGGATAGTAACAGCAATGGCCTCTACATGTACAGAGTAACGGGGCTGTTTATCGATGGTGGTACATATAATGGTAACCATGGGCCGGACAATACAGACGGCGTCGGCATCTACGCTGCTGATTCCGGAACTGCTGGCCTCAACAATGGCTTCACCACCTGCAAGGATAACATCATTAAGAATGTGACCGTCACCGGTAACTCCCGCGGGATTATACTGAATATGTATGCCGGATCGGACTACACTTTTGAAAACATTGTTGCAAGCGGCAACAACGCAGCGGATACAGATAAAGGTCAGGGGATTACCCTTGGCTGGCGTAGCGCAGGAAGTGATAAGATAACCTTCAACAATGTAACTGCGCGCGATAACGAAAGAAGTAATATCTGGGTCATTGCCTACGATGGTACTGCTCTCAACGATTTATTGATACAAAACTGCGATGTCTCCGGTAGCCGTGGTTCAGCAGCGGGCCGCGGCATAGAGCTATACAGCATAGGCACCGGAGTTATTTCTAATGCGGTGATTTCTGGCTGCGAAATAGCTGACAATAATGAGGGAATCAGCTTTAGAGCATCTGCTCCGTCTTCCGCAGTGAATACAGGAAACGAAGCACATTTCAATAACATAGTCAACAACTCTGTGGGCATTAGTAATACAGACACTGACGATGTTTTTGACGCCACCAACAACTGGTGGGGCGATGCCAGCGGGCCGTCAGGCGCGGGGAACGGCAGCGGTGACGCTGTAAGCGCCAACGTGCTTTTCGACCCGTGGACCGGGTCCGTTGTGGCATACAGCCAGACGGAAACAGTAACCAACAATACTGTTGACGCCATGGCAGGAGCTGACACACAGGTCCAGGTGAGCGGAACAGCCACACTGACCGTGGCCGAATACGCCAATAACCCGGGAACCAACAGCTTCAGCGGGGATCTAAACAAGTATATCGATGTTCAGGTTGATGACACTTCCAGCGTCTCGCAGATTGAAATCAGGCTATACTACACCGACGCCGAGATAGCCGGACAGATAGAATTTTTGCTCAGAATGAGATGGTGGAACGGCACGGAATGGGCGCTGTGCTCGAATACGGGTGTAAACACCGCCAATATCGCCGGCCCGCAGGCTTATAGCGGCTACATGTGGGCCATAATAACCGCCACCTCGTCTCCCAGCCTGTCCGACCTGGCCGGAACGCCTTTCGGAGGCGGCGGGATTGTGATTCCTCCTCCTCCGCCTCCTCCCGTGATACCGGAAACGACTATTCCGCCGACAACGACGACAACCGTTCCGCCGACGACGACTACCACGCCGCCGACCACCACAACTGTGCCGCCGTCGACAACCACAACACCGGTTACGACGACTACAACGCCGCCTGCTCCGCCGACGACAACCACAGGCACTCCGCCCGTGCCGCCGACAACGTTGACCACAATGCCGCCGACAACGACACCTAAACCTCCAACCACAACAACGCCCACCGCGCCTCCGACGACGATGACGACCACAACCCCGTCCTCGGGTGCGATAACCGTCGATTGGATTATCGGCGGAAGCATTCTGGGTGTCCTGTTAATCAGCCTTATCATCGCGGTGTTTGTCAGCCGGCAATAATCAGACCGTAGTCCAATCAATCCGGAAGGCTCGGCGCATTGCGCCGGGCTGCAGGCCCACCAGGCAGCTTTGAGCGCCACTACGATGGCTGCCGGCCCCAGCAATTCGGCAATCATGGCCAGCACCCTGTCCAGCTTAATGCCCAAAGGCTATCAAACCCCCTTGTATACTGGAGTATAATATCGGAGAGAATAAAACGTTGCGACAATAAAGAACCAGCCGGGGAGGGAAATATGAAGCTGAACCAAGGCCTGATATCTGCCAGAAAAGGTAGTGTGCTGCTCGTTGTTATTCTAATATGCCTGCTGGCGCTGACCGCGGCGTGTGCCGGTACGGCGACGGTGACCTCCAGAATAACCACCACCATTACCTCCAGTCTCACAACTACGGTTACGTCAACGGTTATCTCCACGGTCACAAAGACTGCATCATCCACCACCCCGGCTTCGAGCGCCGCCACCTCCGCCACTCCAACGCCTACGGCTACGGCTACGGCTACGGCTACAAATTCATATCTGACAGGTGAAGCGCTGGCGCTTGGATTAATCTCGGTAAAAATAAATGGTTATGCCGGAATAACTTTCGGCGGGGTTTCCTCGGGAGATGTGGTAGTAATCAGTTTTCAGCGCCAGAAACCCGAGGTGATTAAGATAACTGTTCCACTCGGAACGACACTGACGTGCGCCGACTCGTCCAGGCAAAACATGGTCATCATGAGCCTGAAAGGGCGGGACCCTTCGATACTGGGTTATTACCCCGCCAGCGAGATTACTTTGAATACGGATGAATGGCAGGAGTACCTTTTCGAGGCGTACTGCCTCGATATGAACAAGAGCAATATCCTGAACAGCACCACCTTTTCCATTGGTGAGCCGGCTTCACCCGACATCACGGCTATGCTGACGGCGGCCAAAGAACTGGGTAAGGAACAAGCTCCGGTAACCGCTATTCAGGTCGCATTGTGGGTACTGACTGGCAATCCGTCCTTCGACGAGATTGAGAAGAAATTTACCGTGGATCAAGCGACCATCGGCTACGCATGGACAATACTGGACCGGGCGGGATTAAACCCCCGTTCCAAACAACTGTTCGCCGGATACACGCCTGGATGATGAATTAAGCTCCTCTAGACAGCGGAAAGAGTCGTATTTTTTATGGTTACAGTAGGATTCGAACTCTTCTTCGGTACTGTCATTTTACGCACTCTAAGCAATTCAATGTGTTCTTCCATACCCCACTTAGCTTTGTAAAGACAATCTTCAACAGAGCTACCCACCTCGTTAAACCCTTCAAGGTCCGGCGAGTAGAAAGAAAAGAACGCCGGGTCTTCGGTAGCTTCGATTATCAGGGAATATTTTATTTCAATCATTCGCTTTCCCTCCACCTTTTAAACCCGCAGCTTTAAGTATTGCGCTACAGGTTCCGGTTGCCCCGTTCAGGAAAACGGACGGGTGGTGAATCATAAGCGGGTTGAAAGAATCTGGCGGAAAGAAGGACTTAAGGTGCCTCAGAAGCAACCGAAACGAGGGAGATTATGGCTGAATGACGGGTCATGCATTCGACTCAGGCCCGAGCATAAGGACCATGTATGGAGCTATGATTTCGTCAAATCAACTACTGGCGACGGCAGAGGTTTTAGGATACTTACCGTCATCGATGAATACACCAGGGAGTGCTTGGCATTACGGGTAGAGAGAAATCTCACTTCCCGTGAGGTAATGGAGCAACTCTTCGAACTGTTTATTCTAAGGGGCGTGCCTGAGCACATCCGCTCGGACAATGGGTCAGAGTTTACAGCCAAAGGCATCAGAAAGTGGCTGGAAAACTTGGGGGTGAAAACGCTTTACATCGAACCTGGCAGCCCTTTCGAGCTTCTTAATGTAATCGAAGAGTGGATTCCTGGCTACAATGCCGGCTATCTGCACTCTTCGCTGGGATATAGAACGCCGGACCAGGCGGAAACGGATTATTTAAACGGCCAGCTTATACACAATTTGATGGCTTGACTTAATGGGGTGCATTACAATCCCTAACCATGGCACCCAGATAAAATACTCACTCCAATTAAGTTTTTCGCCCTTAACCTTTTTATTGTTTACCAGACAACTCCAATCCTGAAGACCGGCAGCTGGACAGAACCAGCCGCAGACGGCCCGTCCAAAAACCAGGGCAAAGACAAATAGAAAAGCAAAATAGATAAAACTTCCTACGACGATACCTTGCGATGCCCCATAGATAATAGTGTAAGGGGATAAAAACTTGAATAATACCGGAAACAGCAGAAAGATGATTAAGGTGATGGCTCTGCGGACCCTTTGCCTGGTGGTCAGGGGCAGGATGATGTGCATTTTTTCTTCTGCTACGTAGTATGTCCTTGTTACCTGGAATTTCTAAAATCCCTGACACTATACAGTATCCACAAATACCCAGACAAACCGGAATCCAATTGGATTTATGGCCAAGAGTCCATATTATTTATCGGATAAAATAAAATTTACCAAATATTAACCTGATGATAAAGGAACCTTAACATAAGTCTACCACAATATCAGAGGCTGATGGTGCTAGAGTGGGTGAAACACGACAAGTGCATGCAATAACCGGCCCTGATTCAGAGTTTTGCCCTGAATGCGGTAGCGATTTGTTATACTTTGACGAAAAAACAAACCGGGTGTTCTGTCTGAAATGCGAATGGCGCCACGGACTATTCCTGATAGTCGCGCATCTACAAATGTATCTGAGAAATATTTTCAGATATTTTACAACTTGACGTAATCCATTTGGGCCTAGTTGTGTGGAGTGGGATGAT
>CAZPAL010000010.1:0-8311 GCA_964584525.1 uncultured Dehalococcoidales bacterium
ACCGCGAACATACCCTGGTCAACGCCCTGTTATGCCACCTTCCCAACCTGCCCGAGGCTGACAACCCGGAGAGACCCGGCATCGTCCACCGGCTGGACAAGGATACTTCCGGGCTGATAATCGTGGCCAAGAACCGGCATGCGCTGGCCAGCCTGGCCGCTCAGTTCGGGGCGCGCACCGTCAAAAAAACCTATATCGCGCTGGTCACCGGCAGGCTCACGCCCCTGGAGGCGGTTATAGATGCGCCAATCGGGCGCGACCCTAAAAACCGCCAGCGGATGAGCGTGCTGCCGGCGGGCAGAGCGGCGCGTACCGGATACCGGGTGGTCAGGTATTATGCAGGCTACACACTGCTGGAGGCCAGTCCGGAGACAGGTCGCACACACCAGATAAGGGTACATATGGCCGCCGTTGGGCATCCCGTCGCGGGTGACTCAACTTACGGGGCGCGCTCGGTACTGGTGCCGCGCCAGTTCCTGCACGCCCACCGCATCAGTTTCAAACTCCCCGGTTCAGGCCGCCAGGTTGAATTCACCTCTGAATTGCCCGCCGATTTACGCTCCGCGCTGATAGCCCTTGGCTGGCAAGTTACGCCCGGCAGCGCTATAATGAGCCAGCCTTGGAGAGAACGGATATAATGGAGCGAACCGCCGGCGCCATCGCCCTGGAATTTGCCGGATTCTGGCGCAGACTGGCTGCTTTTGCCATCGACGCCGTCGTGCTGGGCGTGATTTCATCGATGGTCTTTCCCTTTTCCTGGGTTGGCTGGGGACAGTTGTGGGACAGCGCATGGCACTGGACCGTGCTGCCGCTGCTCGTGATGAGCAACTTTTACAACCTGGCCGCCTACGCCATCTATCACGCCGGTTTTTGGGCTTGGCGCGGCCAGACCCCCGGCAAGATGCTGCTCAACATCAGGGTCATCCGCACCGACGGTAGCAAAATCACGCTGGGTTACGCACTGCTGCGTTATCTGGGGTATATCATTTCCGGCTCCCTCCTGGGTATCGGCTTCCTGTGGATAGCTTTCGACCAGCGCAAGCAGGGGTTGCACGACAAGGTGGCCGATACCTATGTGATAAAACTACCGGAAATACCGCTCAGCCAGCCTGCGCTCACCCGCCATCCCGAAACCAGCGCGGGCTGAGCCCCGGCCCGAATGCCGGTATCCGTCTTTGAAAGAACTATTTATGAATGAAAAAATCCGCGTCCGCTACGCCCCGTCTCCCACCGGGTTGCCGCACGTAGGTAACATCCGCACCGCGCTCTTCAACTGGCTTTTCACCCGCCATCTCGGCGGCTCCTTTATTGTGCGCATTGAAGATACGGATGTCGCCCGCACCGTCCCCGGCGCCCTGGAAGGCATTCTCGAAGGGTTGAGATGGCTGGGGATAGACTGGGACGAGGGGCCGGGCGTCGGCGGGGCTTTCGGGCCATATTTTCAGTCGCAGCGTCTGGATATTTACCGGCGCGAGGCGGAGCGGCTGGTGGCAGCCGGACAGGCCTATTACTGCCACTGCACTCCAGAACGCCTCGACCGGATGCGCGCCGAACAGGCGGCCGCCAAACGCCCGCCCGGTTACGACCTGCAGTGCCGTGAACTCGGGCTGGGGACGGCCCCGGGAGCGGTGGTGCGCTTTAAAATCCCGCGCGGCGGCCGCACCTCATTCAGCGACCTCATCCGCGGCGAGGTCAGTTTTGAAAATGCCCTGCTGGACGATTTTGTGCTGCTAAAATCAGACGGATACCCGACCTACCACCTGGCCAACGTCATAGACGACCACCTCATGCGTATCAGCCACGTCATGCGCGCCGAGGAATGGCTCTCCAGCACACCGCGCCACCTCATGCTCTACCAGGCGCTGGGTTTCGCTCCCCCGTTTTTTGCTCACCTGCCCATCATCCTGGGAACCGACCGCTCCAAGCTTTCGAAGCGCCACGGCGCGGTGTCCATTTTGGACTACCGCGACCAGGGCTACCTGCCGGAGGCGATGCTCAATTTTCTGGCTATGCTGGGCTGGTCGCTGGACGACAGGACCGAGATATTCACTCGCGACGAGCTATTCCAGCACTTCTCTGTGGAGCGGGTAAGCCAGGTGGCGGCTATCTTCAACCGCGAAAAACTGGACTGGATGAACGGATGCTATATCCGTAAACTCAGCCCTGACGAATATGCCGAAAGGGCTATGCCCTTCCTGGAAAAGGGGCTGCCCCCGGAAGTGAAGCGCCCGCTCGATATGGATTATGTTAAGCGCGTGCTGCCGCTATTACAGGAACGCACCAAAACGCTGGCTGAAACCGCCAGGCAGGATATCAGCTGGTTCTTTTTCACCGGCGAAATCGACTACCCGGCTGAGCTGCTGGTGGATAAAAAACTGGGGAAGGAAGCCACCGCGGACATGTTGCAGAGCGCCTTGGCGGAACTGCGCTGCCAGAAGAATTTCAGCCACGCCGAGCTTGAAACGCTGCTGCGTGCGCTGGCTGAAGCCCTGGAAGTGAAGGCGGGGCAGCTCTTCGGAGCCCTGAGAACAGCCGTCACTGGGCTGACCGCCACCCCTCCCCTCTTCCAGACGATGGAGGTGCTGGGCCGGGAAAAATGCCTGGCACGCATCGAAAAAGCCGTCGCCTTGTTGAAGGGTTAAGCAATCCGCGGCACTGTATTGGTATGTTTTGACAGCATTAAGCGAAAAACGCTACAATAACTGCAAATTTACTCTTCGAGTTTAGCTCTCCTGAAGCCGGAAAGGTATGGGGGCTAAACCGGCAGGTGCAAACCTCAAGGGTCGGAGGGGAAACCTTTCTGCCTCCCTTTTTAGGAAAGGAGAGCCGGGTGAACGATACCTCTTGATATCCAGGCGTCAGCCTGAAGCCCCAATCCCATAACTAATTTCTGCTGAAATATTTGCCTGTTCGGTTTATTTGTGCGTCTTTTTTCGGTAATGAGGCAGAGATGTCATCGCAAGAATATTTAGTGTCGTAAAAATGTCATAAAAAGGAGGTTTTGATGACCCAACCCGTCAACTTGATTTGGTTACAGGGGCAGGGGTGTACCGGCGACACGGTAGCGCTCATCAGCGCGACAAATCCGTCGCTTGTGGACGTGATTACCGGCGTGCTCCCGGAAGTGAGCGGCATCAACATAGCTTTCCACCCCACCATCATGGCACCCTGCGGAGAGAAACCGCTTCCCCCGCTGGAGGATGCCAAGGCCGGTAAGCTGGACCCCTTCGTTGTGGTACTTGAGGGGGCCGTGCCGGATGAAAAAATCGCTCAGAAAACCGGCGGCTATTTTTGTGCTATCGGAGACATGCGTGGCAAACTCATTACCATCACCGAAGTATTGAACGACCTTAAAGGCAAGGCAGCGGCCCTGGTCGCGATTGGAACCTGCGCTGCCTACGGTGGTATCGCTGCCGGTAAACCTAATCCAACCGGAGCGATGGGGCTAGGCGCATTCCTGGGCAAGAACTATAAAAGCACCCTGGGGCTACCGGTAATCAATGTGCCCGGATGCCCGACGCCGGGCGACAGCACCCTCAAGGCCCTGGCCTACCTTGTTCTGGTAGCCCGAGGCGCCGCCGCTGTCCCTGAAATGGATGAATTCAACCGCCCCAGGTTCCTCTATGGCGAACTGGCTCATCATATCTGCCCCAGAGCCGGCTACCTGGCTGAGGGGAAATTCTCCCACCATTACGGCGAACCTTACTGTATGGGGCTGCTAGGCTGCAAAGGCCCCATCACTTATTGCCGGGTTCCCAGATACGGTTTTTCAAACGGTTACGGCGGATGCCCCTCCACTGGTTCTCCATGCATCGGCTGCACCGAGCCGGCCTTCCCTGAGCCCCCCTACTCTCCGTTCCTGCAGAAGTCGCCCGTAAAATCTTGGGTTGTCGAAGGAGTCCTCGATAACATCGGAAAAGTAAAGGCGACACTCCACAGATTCCATAAGAGGAGTATCTAAATATGGCCAAGACTACTGAAATCAACATCGAACCCTTAACGCGCATCGAGGGGCACATGGGCGTCAATGCTAGCGCCGACCTGGAAACAAAAAAATATACCAATGCCTATGTGTATGCCACAATGTTTCGCGGCCTGGAAGATATACTTGTCGGCCGGGAGCCGGCTGATGCCATCTGGCTCGGCCAGCGTAGTTGCGGCGTATGCCCCACGCCTCATGCCACCGCTTCGGTAGAGGCTGTGGATATGGCTTACGGTGCCCCTCCGCCACCCCTCGGAATCGGCCTGCGCAATCTGGCGATGATGGCTGAAGAGGTGTACGACGGCGCTCTCGGTTGCGGCATCCTCGAAGGGCCTGACTACTCCGAGGTAATCTGCGCCAAGTCCAATCCTGAAATACTTGAAAAAGCCAACCATACCCCCGCACCGCGCGCCGCCTCTCACGGCTACAAAACTATCGGTGATATCATGCGCGCGCTTAACCCCGTCTCGGGCAGTTTCTGGCTGAAGTGCCTTGGCGCTTCAAAGACAGGCCTAAACATGGCCAGCCTGCTTTGTGCCAAACACCCCCACCAGAACAACTTCATCCCCGGCGGAATAGCCCGCACCGTCGAAATCCCGGATATCGAGGCACTCTACGTAATGCTGGCCAAGGAAATCGCATTCTCCAAGGAATTGGTTCCTTTTTTCGATGATTTACTGGATTTCCTTTCCTCAAACGGGCTTCGGGAAGTAGGGCAATTACCTTTAAACTTCATTTCCTACGGTGCATACGAGGACCCGATGGCTTATAATGCCAGGTACTCCGATATGAGCAACTGGGGGGAGAAACGCTGGGTAACACCGGGCGTCGTCATTGATGGCAAACTCATCACAAATGACCTGGCGGAGATTAATGTCGGAGTTCAGGAAACGGTAACGCACTCCTACTACAACGAAACCGTCAAGGCTGAGTTTGCCACAGACCCTCTGGGTAATCCGCTAACCAAGGACCATCCCTGGAACGAATCCACCAAACCGGTCGCGGGCAAGGAAAAGGATTGGGAGGGCAAGTACACCTGGGCCAAGACCCCACGCTGGCTCGACTGGAAGAAGCGAGTGGATGGCAAAACCCACGTGATGACCCTCAATCCTTTAGCCCGTATGTGGATAGCGGCAGTCTCCAAAAAAACGTCGGAATCCACTGGAAATTCCGTCAAGTTTACTCTCCCGGCGGGTGCGGTTGCCGGATATAATGTAGCCGGCGAAGTTGAGATGGAATGGAAATTGCCCAACAGCAACAACGCCCTAGAGCGCGTTCGTTCCCGGGCTTTTTATCACGCCTACTCCGCCTTCCTGGCACACCGCATGATTCTAATCGCCCTGGAACTGGTCAAGAAGGGTGATACTAAGGTCTGGAATGAATATAAGAAGCCTAAGAATGGTATCGGAGTGGGGATGACCGAGGGAATGCGGGGTGGGGTGGCTCACTGGGTGGTAATGCGCAACGGCAAGATTTCCCGATACCAGATTATCACTCCGACCGCCTGGAACGTGTCACCTCGCGACGTAGAGGGGCGCCCCGGCCCTTATGAGGCCTCTATTATCAACTCGCCAATCACAGAACCCACTGATGGTGAGCTGGATGGAATAGATGTGGTACGCTCCATCCGCAGCTTTGATCCATGCCTTGGGTGCACCGTCCAGGTATTCAATCCGCAGGAGAGTCTGCTGGCAGAGTGTGACATGGACCATCTGCATGCTGAGGAAATGGTATCGCAATGGGAAAAACAGGAGCATAATCCCTCCGATGAGCACGTTCATTCCCATGAACACTCCCACCAGAATGGACACACCCATAATCACGTCCATTGACAGGAAGGAAGGATACATCTTGAACCGGGTACTGGTATGCGGGGTTGGCAACAAGCTAAAACGTGATGACGGTCTGGGCCCCTATATCATAGAACAGCTTGAAACGCGGACCATGCCGGAGAAAACAGACCTGGCCGATTACGGGATATCAGGCTTCAAGTGCGCCCTCAAACTTGAGGGTTACGCCAAAGTAGTTTTTGTTGACGCCATAAGCTTGCCCGGTTCAGAACCGGGCAAGCTTCACCGGTTGGAAATCAATCGTGAAGGGCTCTTGCGTGGCCCCAGGCTATCTGATTTCAGCCTGTCCATGCACGAAACCGACCTTGAGCGCATTATGGCCACAGCCGCGGTGCTGAATATTTATCCCGGGAAAGTCATCATCATAGGGTGCGAACCGGCAGATACAGCAGTAGGATTGGGTTTGTCAAAACCGGTAGAAGCAGCTGTCCCCGGCATCATCGAACTGGTACTGCAAGAGTTGCGTTAAACGTAGCTCAGCAGATGTGCCCCACATCTCCCGTTTGATTTGCTATGAATGAAATGTCAAACATAGGTTGCCGTAATATCAGAGTGTTCGGGATGGTTCAGGGCGTCGGTTATCGTCCCTTCGTCTACCAGCTCGCCCGGATGCACCGGCTTTGCGGCTGGGTGCGCAATACATCGGGTTATGTGGAAATTGAAGTCGAAGGTCTAGAGACAGACATTGAGCAATTCACCAACGACATTCGCATGAAGGCACCTCCCGCAGCAAGGGTTGGGGAAATATTGACCCAGGATAAAAAGGCTGTTGGTTGCGCAGGATTCGAAATCCGCGGAAGTTCACAGCAACCCGGGGCTTTTCAACCAGTATCTCCCGACCTGGCTACCTGTGCCTCATGTGTTGACGATATATTTCAACCCGGCAACCGCCGTTTCCACTACCCTTTCACCAATTGCACCAATTGTGGACCAAGGTTTACCATCATTAAAGACATACCCTACGACAGGCCGATGACCACCATGAGCGATTTCACCATGTGTGTTGATTGCCAGAGCGAATATGATGACCCGACCAACAGGCGTTTTCATGCCCAACCCAACGCTTGCGGGTTCTGCGGACCCCGGTTAGAACTGGTAGACTGCACCAATAAAAACATCCCCTGTCCGAATCCGATCAGCAAAACGGCACAGCTAGTCAGCGAGGGGAATATTATCGCAATCAAAGGTCTGGGGGGATATCTGCTTACATGCGATGCGATGAATGATGAGGCTGTTCTCAAGCTGCGCCTGCGGAAGCGGCGGCCGGACAAACCTTTCGCTTTGATGGTGCGCAATATTAAGGAAGCTGAGGAATTGTGCCAGGTTTCGGCAGGTGAAGCAGCGCTGTTGACCTCACCCGCCGCTCCAATCGTTTTGCTTAAAATTAAAGGAGGGAAGCGGTTATCCGCACACCTGGCACCGGGGCTGAAATACCTGGGGATTATGCTCCCTTATACGCCCCTGCACCATCTGTTAATGCACGTATTGACGGGTCCATTGGTGATGACGAGCGGAAATTTGAGCGAGGAGCCCATCGCCAAGGATAACGCTGAAGCGTTGAACCGATTAGGTTCAATCGCAGACTATTTCCTGATGCATAACAGGACCATCCACGCACGCTACGATGACAGCGTGGTCATGTACGCCGGCGGTGCTCAACGGGTATTAAGACGCGCACGTGGATATGCGCCCAGCCCGATAAAAATGGCGTTTAAATCCCCTGATATTCTAGCAGTGGGCGCCGAAATGAAAGGCGCTTTTTGCGTAACGCGTGATAACCAAGCCTTTGTTAGCCAGCATATCGGCGATATGGAAAATCTGGATACACTCGCGCATTTCGAGAATACGGTCTCACTGTATGAAAATATTTTTCGCATCAACCCTAAAATAATCGCTCACGATATGCACCCGGATTACATGAGCACCATTCTGGCCAGGGAGGAAGCCGCTGCCAAACCGGAATTAAAACTGGTTGCTGTGCAGCATCATCATGCTCACATTGCCAGTGTTCTGGCCGAAAATGGGGTCACCGGACCGGTCATCGGCGTCGCCATGGACGGAACCGGATACGGAACCGACGGAACAATCTGGGGCGGAGAATTTATTTCAGCGGATTTCACGCAATTTAATCGCCTGGCCCATTTTGAATGCGTTCCCCTTCCCGGAGGTGACACCGCCGTCCGCAACCCATATCGTATCGCCTTGAGTTATATTTATTATTTATTCGGCCGAAACGTTCTGAATGAAAATCTGTCTTTGATTAAACAGTTCAAAAAAGAAGAGATTGAATTACTCACGCAACAAATTGACCGGCGCTTGAATACACCCCTTACTTCAAGTTGCGGGCGACTGTTTGATGCCGTGGCCGCCCTTATCGGCATCCGAAGCAGCATCAGCTATGAGGCACAGGCTGCGGTTGAACTGGAAATGGCGGCCACCAATGCAATTCAAACCGGCGGTATTTACCCTTTCGGATTGA
>CAZPAL010000010.1:8321-16063 GCA_964584525.1 uncultured Dehalococcoidales bacterium
GGTTAAGCCCGCTGTTTTATGCAATTTTGACTGATTTATCTGCCGAAATAGTTCAGGCGGAAATAGCCCATCGTTTTCACCGTTCTGTAGCTCATATGATAGGCCAGGTATGTAAGGTTTTTTCAGCCCGTACCAGGTTCAACACCATCGCTCTCTCAGGAGGGGTTTTTCAAAACCGCCTGCTTTTGAGTTTGGTGACACAGACACTGGAAAAAGCCGGGCTGAAGGTAATTTGCAATCGTCAGGTGCCTTCCAATGACGGAGGCATTGCACTGGGGCAAGCGGCGGTCGCAGGCTTTGCCTGTAATCTGAAATAAATATGAGGTGTCATAATGTGTCTGGCAATTCCAGCCAAAGTAATGAAAATCGAAGGAAGCCTCGCCGAAGTTGATATAGAAGGAATCCGGCGGAATATAAGTCTTTGCCTGACCCCGGAGGCCACGATAGGAGAGTATGTATTGCTACATGCCGGCTTTGCTATCAAGGTGTTGGACTTGAAGGAGGCACAGGAAACCCTGGATTTAATGAGGCAGATTAATGCAGTTAACTCATGATTTCCGTGATTCTGCTCTGGTTAAGGGGATAACTGACGACATCCGCGTTCAGGTCATGCGGTCGACGCGCTTGATGGAATTCTGCGGCAGCCATACGGCCGCCATACTCAAGTATGGATTGCGGCAACTCGTACCCGAAGAAATCGATATGCTCTCCGGGCCGGGTTGCCCGGTTTGCGTAACCAGCCAGTTAGATATCGACCGCGCCATAGCGCTAACCAAAATCCCGGGGATGATATTATGCACCTTTGGAGATATGCTGAAGGTTCCCGGCAGCTACGGAAGCCTGGCTGAAGCACGTGCCGGGGGTTCAGATGTGCGTATCGTGTATTCCACACTTGATGCCCTGCAAATAGCCCGCGCCAATCCATCCCGGTCGGTGGTTTTTCTGGGGGTGGGATTTGAAACGACCGCACCAACCATAGCCGCTTCGATATTGCAGGCTTGTAAAGAAAATATCACCAATTACAGCGTCTTTTCACTGGCCAAGGCTTGTCCGCCCGTTATGAAGGCTTTGCTGGATGGGGGAGAAATTAAAATTGACGGGATAATTTGTCCTGGGCATGTCAGCTCAATCATCGGAACCAGACCTTTTGAGTTTATACCGCGGGAATACGGTATTGCCTGCGTCATTGCCGGGTTTGAACCGCTGGATATCCTGGTGGCTGTGGATATGCTGCTGAAACAAATAAAACAAGCCAGACCCGCCATCGAAATTGCTTATAGCCGGGGAGTTTCGGCTGAGGGGAACCAGATTGCGCAAAAGTTGATGACCGATGTGTTTCAAACCACGAACGCCGATTGGAGGGGAGTTGGAGCGGTGAGCGCATCGGGATTATCTATTAGCCCGCGTTATGCCAGCTTTGACGCGTCGCTTTTGTATAAACGTGAACCCGGCCCGGCCTTAACCCAGCCTGGATGCCGCTGTGGTGATATTCTGCGCGGAGCCATCAAGCCAACTCAATGTCATCTTTTCCGTAATACATGCACTCCGGAAAACCCAGTGGGGCCGTGCATGGTTTCGGGTGAGGGTGCTTGTTCAAGTTATTATCTTTTCGGTGAAACTGATGCAAGATAAAATTCTGCTCGCCCACGGCAGCGGCGGACGTCTGAGCCATGAACTGGTGAACCAGCTGCTGGTCGCAAGACTGGGAAACGCATGGTTAAACCGTATGGATGACTCAGCCATCTTGGACTGCACGGGTAAATTAGCTTTCTCTACCGACAGTTATGTGGTATCTCCTCGTTTTTTCCCCGGCGGTGACATCGGCCGGTTGGCAGTATGCGGCACCGTGAATGATCTTTCAATGATGGGCGCCAAACCCCTTTTTCTCAGTCTGGCATTTATCCTCGAGGAAGGATTGCCGATGTCGGATTTTGAGGCTATCATAGAATCCATTCACGAAGCCGCAAACCAGGCGGAGATTAAAATCGTGACGGGGGATACCAAGGTAGTCGAACATGGTAAAGCCGATGGAATTTTCATCAATACCGCCGGGATAGGTGTCATAGCGCCGGGAGTGAATATCTCGGGAAATAATGCCGCTTCAGGAGATGCTATCATATTAAGCGGTACCATTGCCGACCATGGAGTCACGATTATGAGCCAGCGTGAGGGTCTAAAATTTACTGGCGAACTTCTCAGCGATTGCGCTCCGCTAAACGGCCTGGTAGCTGACATGATATCGGTTTGTCCCTCGCTCCACGTGTTGCGCGACCCGACCCGTGGCGGCTTGGCCACCACGCTTAATGAAATCGCCGGGCAATCGAAAGCAGGCATCAGGATAACTGAGAGTAATATCCCCATCCGACCGTCCGTAAAATCATTATGCGAACTGTTAGGACTTGACCCGCTCTTTGTTGCCAACGAAGGTAAATTACTAGCCGTATTACCTGAAGAATACGCCGCTCGCCTCGTTGCTGTCATGCGCCTCCACCCTTATGGTGCCGATGCGGCAATTATCGGCAGCATTGTCAGCGACCACCCCGGGCGGGTCGTCCTGCATACCGATTTCGGTACTTCGCGGATAATTCCGATGATGTCCGGCGACCTGTTGCCCAGGATATGTTAACTAGATACCCCGCCCGTTTGACCTCGATACTTCTTGTTCTTTGCGGCACGGCAGGAGATACGCCCGGCGCAGATGCCCTGGTTTGAGAAAACGACTCATTTTACGTAGAATGCTCAAATGAACCCTGGCTATATTGAACTGTACCTGAGCGGGGAACTTCAGAAACGCGCCGCCCGCCTCACCGCCCGCCTCGAGTCGTGCGACCTCTGCCCGCGCGACTGCGGCGTTAACCGGCTGGTGGGCCAAGAAGGCTTCTGCCACTCCGGAGCGCTGCCGCTGGTGCCTTCGTTCTGCGCCCACTGGGGGGAGGAGCCGGCGCTTTCCGGCCAACGCGGCTCCGGCACCATATTTTTCTCCAACTGCAACCTGCGCTGCGTTTACTGCCAGAATTTTCAAATCAGCCAGAACCCGGCCGAGCAGAGAACACGCGCCGTCAGCATCCAAACGCTGGCGGCCTACATGCTCGGCCTCCAGCAGCAGGGATGCCATAACATCAACCTGGTTTCCCCCACCCATTTCATCGCTCAAATTCTGGAGGCGCTGTCGTTGGCGGCCGCCGGCGGTCTCTGCCTGCCGCTGGTTTATAACACCAACGCTTATGACAGGCTGGACGTGCTGCGGGAGCTGGACGGGGTAGTGGATATCTATCTGCCCGATATAAAATACGTCGATGAAAACAATGCCATCAAATACTCCAGCGCCCGCGGTTACCCCCGAACGGCCAGGCTGGCCATCCGGGAGATGTGGCGGCAGGTTGGGGCGCTGGTTACATCCAGCGCAGGCATCGCCGAGAAAGGTCTCATCGTAAGGCACCTCATCCTTCCGGAGGGGGTATCAGGCACGCAGTCCATCCTCAAATGGCTGTCGAGCCTGTCTCCTGAGGTGACGCTGAGTCTGATGAGCCAGTACTACCCTGCCCACCGCGCCGGCCGGTATACCGCCTTGGGGAGGCCAATCACCTCGGCTGAGCATGAAGAAGCCCTGCGTTTCCTCGAGGAAGCAGGGCTGGAAAACGGATGGGTTCAGGATTTAGAGGCTCCCGGCATCTATCGCCCGGATTTCGAGCGGCCGGGGCACCCCTTTGAAAACGCAGCTTAGTAAGCCTTGCGCTTGCGGCGCACGAAGTTGAATTCTATGCGCCTCCCGTTACGGGCGGTACCCGTTTTGCCGGCGTTTTCGATAAAGGCTGCCATTTCCTTTTTGGAAAGGGCATCGGATTTTTTAACTTCAGTTTTCTCTGTTTTGGCCACTTCAAGATCTCCCTATCACGTGTCTAGGGGTAATTATAGCAGGGTATCGGAATTGACGCCAATCCAACCGGCTCAGGCTTGACCGCCTATGGACAACGTTTGGGTGCGGGGGTATTGTAATCAGCAAGTTTCTGAGGAGGTGAATACGTTGGACGTGAAACCCTATCCGACTACAATCACGGGCGAAGCCTCGAGCCCTCCCGGCCGCTGGCAATGGCTCTTGAAGTGGCTGCTGGCTTTCCCGCACTACATCATAACGTCCGTCTTCTCCCAGATTCTGGGCATCCTCATGCTGGCGTTCGGCATCATCCTGCTTTTCACCGGCAAATACCCTGAGGACCTCTTCAAGTTCATCGTAGGCATGAACCGCTGGATATTCCGGGCATCGATTTACATATCGTTGATGAGGGATGAGTACCCGTCTTTCAGCCTGGATTAAACTCCGCCGGGCTTTTCCGGCTGGCAAAGGGGACAAAAATAAGTGCCGCGCTGCTGTATCACCATGCGCTCGATGAGGGTGCCGCAGCAGCGGCACTTTTCGTTTCTGCGGTGGGCAACTTTGAAGGCGATATGCGCCCGGCCGGTTTCACCCCCGGGCCTGAAATAGTTCGAAACGGTGGCGCCCTTGGCTTCGATGCCGTCTCGCAGCACCTTTATCAGCGCCGAGCGCAGCCGGTTGATTTCCGTCTTCGAAAGGCTGGCCGCGGGGCGGACGGGATGGATGCCGGCAGAGAAAAGCGCTTCATCGGCGTACATATTGCCCACGCCGGCAATCAGCGCCTGGTTGAGCAGTACCGGCTTTACCGGGCAGCGCCGCCCGCGCAGGATTCTGGCCAGCGCGCCGGCAGTGAAGGCGGGTTCCAGCGGTTCCATTCCCAGGCGGGCCAATGTCCGGCAGCCCGCTTCCGCCAGTTGGAACTTGCCGAATTTACGCGGGTCGACAAACACCATGTCCTGCCCGTTTTCGAAATGAACCACCGCCCTTGTATGCTCCGGAACCGGCGCGCGGCTGCCGGCCATGCGCAGGGAGCCGGTCATCCTCAGGTGTACCAGCATCAGCCGGCCGCTGTCCAGGGTGAAAACCAGGTACTTGCCGCGCCGGGTCAGGGAGTTGATGACATGCCCGTGAGTCCCGGCGGCAAACTCCTCTGCTCCCGGGGAGAGCAGCGTCTTCGGCCACAGGAACTCCACCCCCCGGATGCGTTTGCCGCCGACCAGCGGTGAAAGTTCCCTGACAATGGTTTCTACTTCCGGCAGCTCGGGCATTACGCCATCTCTCCCCAGCTGCGGCCGGCCTTGACCTCGGCCTCCAGTGGTACGCTGAGGGGCAGCGCGTTTGACATCTCCTCACGGATAAGTTCACGCATCAACGGAAGTTCCGCCAGCGGCACTTCGAATATCAACTCGTCATGCACCTGCAGTATCAGCCTCGAGGCGAGCCCGCGCTTTTTAATCCCGGCGTCCAGTTTGAGCATGGCTATCTTTATTATATCGGCCGACGTGCCCTGGACCGGCATGTTGATAGCCATGCGTTCGGCGGCCTCGCGCACGTTGCGGTTGGCGGAGTTGATATCGGGTATGGCGCGGCGGCGTCCGAGCAAGGTTTCCACATAGCCCCTTTCCCTTGCCTGCGCTTTGGTCTGCTCCAGATATTCCCTCACTCCTGGGTATTTCTGAAAGTAAGCCTTGATAAAGCCGTCCGCCTGGCTGCGGGAAAGCTCGGTGGCCTGCTCGAGCCCGTAGCTGCTCATGCCGTAGATGACGCCGAAATTGACTGTCTTGGCCAGGCGGCGCATCTCCGCCGTCACCATGGACGGCTCCACACCGAAAAGCTGGACCGCGGTGGCGGTATGCACGTCAGCCCCCAGTTGGAAGGTGGCGGTCAGCAGCGGGTCCTGGGAAAGATGGGCCAGTGCGCGCAAATCTATCTGGGAATAATCTCCCGACACCAGCATGGTTCCCTCGGCGGAGATGAAAGAGCAACGGATTTCATTACCCAGGTCGCCGCGGACGGGGATATTTTGAAGGTTAGGGTCGCTGGATGAAAGCCTGCCGGTGGCGGTGCGGGTCTGGTTAAAACTGGTGTGTATCCTGCCGGTACGCGGATTGACCAGCCCGGGCAGGGCGTCAATATAAGTGGATTTGAGTTTAAAAAGCTGCCGGTATTCCAGAATGAGGTCGATGATGGGGGCAGCCCCGCGCAAAGATTCCAGCACGTCAGCCCCGGTTGAGCGCGAAGTCTGTGTTTTCCTCCCCGGAGCCAGGTGAAGCCGGTCAAAAAGCACTTCGGCCAGTTGGCGCGGGGAGTTGATGTTGAACCGTATGCCGGCCTGCTGGTAGATAAGGGCCTCGATTTCAGCCAGGCGGCAACCCAACCGCTGAGACATCACATTCAGAATCCCGTCACTGACCAGTACCCCATGGCGTTGCATCCCCACCAGCACCGGAACCAGCGGCAGTTCGGTGTCGTTGAAAAGCGCCCACAGGTGCTGGCTCTTGAGTTCCGCGGCCAGAATATTTTCCAGCGCTCCGATGGCGACAGCCGAAAGGGTAGCAAACCCGGCCACCACCGCCACCTCAAGCTGGGCAGGGCTGAGCTGTTTGGAACCGGAGCCCAGCGCCAGAGACGGCATTTCAAGTCCTAAGCGGCGCAGAGCCAGCGACTTGAGGTCCAGAGCGGTGTCACCCAGCAGATGGGCGGCCAGCATGGTATCGAAGCTGAAAGCGCCGGTTGTCAAGCCGTTTTCAGCCAGCAGCGTCATCAGCAGGTTGGCGTTATGGGTGCTTTTTTTAAGGTCAGTATGGGTGAGCAAAGGGCAAATGATACCCCTGACCTGTTCAAGCGAAAGCTGCCCCGCCGCATCCAGCCCCCAATGGGCCAGGGGCAGGTAGTAACTGCCTGCCCCCGGACCAGCCAGGGCGATTCCAACCAGTTGCGCCGTCATCGGGCTGGTGCCGGAATAAACAGGCTCCACGGCCAGAGCGCCGGCGGAAAACAGGCGGGAAGCCATCTCTTCCGCCCCCGATAGGGTTGAGACGATTTGAAAATCTTTATTGTCAGGCGGCGCGGGCAGCATTTCGATGGCGGCGCAAGCCACCGGCGCCGGTTCACCGTTTTGAGTTCCTGAAGGCGGCAACCGGTTAATCAGTGAAAAAAACTCCATCTCGCGCAGGACCGCGCTTACACGCTCGCGGTCATAACAGCAGGTCAGGCTGTCATCCAGATTGAGCACGACCGGGATATCGGTGACGATGGCAGCCAGCACCCGGCTGTGGCGGGCGCCTTCGGCGCCTTGTCTGAGCAGTTCCCGCACGCGCGCGGGTTCGACCTCTTCCAGCCGGGAATAGATGCCCTCAATGCTGCCGAATGACTGGATGAGTTTAGCCGCCGTTTTTTCACCGATACCGCGCACGCCGGGATAGTGGTCCGAGGTGTCGCCCACCAGAGCTTTATAATCGGCCAGCTGGCTGGGAAGAATACCGTAGCGCTCTTTTACGGCCGCTTCGTCGTAAATCTGCGTGTCGCTGAAGCTTTTGCCCGGCCGCGGGTAGAGCACGCGGACGCCGTCCTCCACCAATTGCAGGCTATCGGCGTCACCGGTGAGGATAAGCGTTTCCAACCCGCGCATTTTGGCCTGCCTGGCCAGCGCCCCCAGCACGTCATCGGCTTCAAAACCCTCAACTTCGAAAATGGGAATATTGAGCTGGGCGGTCATCTCCCGCGCCCGAATGAGCTGGGGGATGAGGTCGTCGGGGGTGGGTTGCCGGTTAGCCTTATAGCCCTCGTCCAGCAGGTGGCGGAAGGTGGGCCCTTTGCGGTCGAAGGCCACGGCGCAATAATCCGGTTTATGCTCGGCAATGGCCCG
>CAZPAL010000011.1:0-16039 GCA_964584525.1 uncultured Dehalococcoidales bacterium
GAGGGGATCCTCCCCGGCGGCGGCATCGGCCTTCTGAACGCCATGCCTTCACTGGACGGGTTGAAACTGGCCGGTGACGAACTGACCGGCGCCAACATCATCCGCAAGGCTGTGGAAGAACCCATCCGCTGGATTGCCATCAATGCCGGCAAGGACGGCTCCGTGGTCGTTGACGCTGTTAAAAAGAGCGGGGTCGGCGTAGGTTACAATGCCGAAACCGACAAGTTTGGCAACATGGTGGAAATGGGTATCATCGACCCCACCAAGGTAGTGCGCAGCGCCCTGGTCAACGCTGCCAGCATCGCGGGGATGGTACTGGTCACCGTCGCGCTGGTCACCGACCTGCCCGAGAAGGACATAACCCCGCCCATGCCCGGCGGCGGCGGCATGGGAGACATGTACTAGACACAAAAGATGTCCACCCTGGACAGATAAAAGGGGGGCGGCAGTTGCCGCCCCCCTTTTTTATTACCTGCTGCCGGCTACCGGATAAGCTTCTCCAGAGAGGCCGTTCTTTTGGTCGGCCCCACCACCGCCATGCGCATGTCGGACCGGTCAATCATCTGTCCGGCCAGGTCCTTGATCGCCGCCGCATTGACCCCGTCCAGCCGGGCGCTCACCTGGTCAACGGTCAGCACTTCCCCGTTCAGCACCTCCTGGCCACCTATCCATCCGGCCACGTGGCGGCTGTCCTCCATGTGGAGCAACATGCGACCCTTGGCCATTTCCCTGGCCTTGTCGAGCTCATCTTCCGGTATCAGCTCCCGGCTCAGCCGCCGCAGTTGTTTTTGCACGGCGCGGACGGCTTCCTCCAGCCGCCGCGGCTCAACCCCGGCGTACACGGTCAGCGCCCCGCTGTCGGCCAGGTGTTCGCTGTAACTGGATATGGCGTACGCCAGCCCCAGCGCGTCCCTGACCTCGGTAAAAAGACGGGAACTCATGCCCTCGCCCAATACAATGTTCATCAGGTCGAGCTTGAACCGGTCGGGGTGGAAACGGGACAACCCGGGCAAAGCCAGGCACAGGTGAGATTGCTCGATGTCGCGCGTTTCCACCACCAGGCGGTTCGCCGCCCGCCCGTGATAAGCCGAAAATGAAGGCGGCCGGGCGCCGGCTGTCCAGCCGCCCAGCAGCTTTTCCGCCGCCCCGGCCGCCTGAAGGTGCTTGATGTTGCCGGCGACGGAAATCACGGTGGAGGCGGGCTGATAGTGCCGCTTGACATAATTCAATATATCCCGCCTTTTGATGGAGGCCACGCTCTGGCGGCTGCCGGCGATATCGCCGCCCAGCGGGTGGCCCGGCCAGAGTACAGTGTCGATGAGTTGTCCAACCCTTTGCGGGGGATCGTCAAAGCCCATGTTGATTTCTTCGAATATCACCTGCCGCTCTTTTTCGATGTCAGCGGAATCGAAACGGGAATTGAGCAGGATATCGCTCAACACCTCCAGGGCGACATCGAAATGCTGGCAGGGCACCTTGCACCAGTAAACGGTGCTTTCGCGGTCCGTTCCCCCGTTCAGCACTCCGCCCAGGCCCTCGATGGCACGCGAGATCTCACCCGAGGTAGGGCGTTTCGCCGTCCCGCGGAAAATCAGATGCTCCACAAAATGGGAGATGCCCGCCCGGGCGTCCGTCTCGTAGCGGGAACCGACTCCCACGAAGAGGCAGATTGTAACCGAACGGGTATGCGCCATCGGCTGGGTCAGGATGCGCAGTCCGCTGGCAAGTACAGTTTTACGGTACAAAATACACCCCTTTTTCTCCAGCACTCCGACAATTCTGTCACTCCGGCAGGGTACTGTCAACCGGCGCCCGTCCGGAGTCGCGCTGGATGCGGAGGAGTTCATCCCCCCCGCGTAAACTTGACAACCGGTGGCTGAACCCCATAATATATCCTCTGTTGCCGTGAATAAGCCGGTCAACCGCATTAACAATTTAGGGATAACTCGAGCTAGGAGTGTAGCTCAGTTGGTAGAGCAGCGGTCTCCAAAACCGCGTGTCGAGGGTTCGAATCCTTCCACTCCTGCCAGCGCCGAGATGGTGGAATGGCAGACACGCTAGCTTGAGGGGCTAGTGAGAGTTAAATCTCGTGAGAGTTCAAATCTCTCTCTCGGCACCATGAAAATCACGCGGGCGGAAGTAATTCAGTGGTAGAATGCCTCCTTGCCAAGGAGGATGTCGCGAGTTCGAATCTCGTCTTCCGCTCCATTCTGCATTCACGCTCCGGGCTTGAACCGGAGTTGCGGTTGCTGGCGACGTCGCCAAGCGGCAAGGCAGGGGTCTGCAAAACCCCCATCAGCGGTTCGAATCCGCTCGTCGCCTTTTCTCTCTTTCGATGCAGTAACCTCCAGCCGGGGTGGCGGAACTGGCAGACGCAGCGGACTTAAAATCCGCCGGAGTAATCCTTGTGGGTTCGAGTCCCTCCCCCGGCACCAGCCATAAACTCCATCTATCCCCAGGCAAATCCGGCTCCCTGCCGGCGAGTGCCACGATTGCATTCCCGGGTCGGTTGACATAAGCATGGATGACGTCTATGCTGAAGAAAAAGGGGGAGTTGTGACATGTCTAAATACAGATGTTCTGTCTGCAACTACATCTACGACCCCGATAAAGGGGACCCGGATGGCGGCATCATGCCCGGCACCGCCTTTGAGGACATAGCGGACTCTTGGGTTTGCCCCGTGTGCGGCGTGACCAAAGAAATGTTCGTTGAGGTGACCGACGGTCATTCCGAAGACGAAGCCCGGTATGAACAGGGCAGCCAAGACGCGGTATAATCGCAGGCGGTCGACTCGCCAGGTAATGACCCTCGCTCCAAATAACCTTTAGGAGGTCCAGCAGATGATGGCACTCGCGATGCTGGTTACAGCCTATTTCATCGGCTCATTTCCCACCGCATACCTGCTGGTTCTGGCACTGCGGCGCCAAGACATCCGCAACCTGGGAGACGGCAATATGGGCGCGCAAAACACCTTCCGCCAGGTAAGCCCCGCCGCCGGGCTGACGGTGGCGCTGGCGGATTGCCTCAAAGGAGCGCTGGTAATTTTCATCGCCCGGGGATTGGATATGGGGCCGGCGGTGTTGATGCTCTCCGGGTTGGCGGCGGTAGCCGGGCACAACTGGCCGTGGTTTCTGGGTTTCAGGGGCGGGCGCGGCGAAGCAACCACCGTCGGTGTGTTACTGGCGCTGGCGCCGCTACCGATGGTTCTGGCACTGATTTCGGGAATACTGGCGCTCATCTTAACGCACAGTGTCACGCGAGCCAGCATACCCCTTTTTGTCTCGATGCCGCTGCTGGGATGGGCTTTCGGGGTGGAGGGGTGGATAATCGCCTACTCTATGGCGCTGCCCTGTGTGGCAGCGGTCACTACCTGGCGGCGTATCAGACGGCCGCGGCTGGCAAGGGTGGCCTAGCTGCCAGCACGCGGGGGAAACAGCCCTTTTATCTTCTGCCACCAGTGGACACGCGGCATTTGTTGCTGTATATCGGCCGGCGGGGCCAGCAGTTTGAGCTGCCCCTCCAGGCTGCGGATGCGCTCCGCCGCGGCGCCGAGTTGCGCCGCCAGCGCCAGGTTCTTGGACTGCAATTCACGGATGAGTTCCAAGCCTGAAAAGGCGCCCGCTTCCGCCGCCGGCTCCTGTGCCGCGCGGGGTTCTTCTTCCGTCATCAAGTTGGGGTCGAACTGGGGCGGCAGCTCCAGTATGCGGTACTCTTCGCCAAAACTGCCCTTGATAAGCTCGGCCCGGATTTTACCCGCCTTGATATAGCGCCGGATGGTGCGGGTGGAAACACCCAGCTTCTCAGCCGCCTCATTGATATTGAATCCCTGGGCCGTCATAGTATAGACAGTGTATAGTCAAACCCTGGACAAGTCAAGGGGTTTTCAGGCGCCTGAGTCTGGACTGCTGAAACCCGGGCGGGGGGGCCGGCTACTCCTCGGATTCCGGGCGGCGCATGTCAATCCCTACCGTCGGCGACATGGGAAGCAGCAGAGTCACGCCGGGCTCCCGCTGCAAATAGGAGCGGGTGTAGCTGGTGGGGTATGAATATATGACCTGCACCTTGGGATGTTCCAGGCAGAAAAGGAACACTCCTACCGTCTGGGGTTTGGTGCCGAAAGGTCCCAGCACCATGTTGAAAGTATCGCGCACGTCGTGATAGATGGTCTCGAGCGCGTTGCGCACCCCGTAGGGGTCGTCGGGGGGCACATCCTTTACCTCGACGCCGGGTTGACTCAGTAACGAGGCGTTATTCTTACGGGCGTATTCCAGGTAATCCATCTGCCCGTCGCGCGGCGGGTTCGATATGAGGGCGATGGTACGGGCGGGGTTGAAGTGTTTCCAGACCGACAGGCTGCGCTCGGGTTCGAACCCCAGCAGCAATACCAGCAGCGTCTGTTTTTCAAACGAAATCGTACCGAAGAAATTGGGCACCGTCGTTATCTGTTCCACCCCGCGCGTCAGCCGGGTGGCGGCGTAGGACTGGGTGGTGTGAATGAGGCGCGGTATACCCAGGTTTTGTTCCGCCACCAGGTGATGCAAGAGCTGAAGAAGGTAAATCTTGGTGAACCCGCTGATATCCACCGTGACGAACGGTTCATCGGCGTCTTTGGGCTTGCAGCGCGGCCAGATATTTTTCAACTGGCTGATGGCTTCGGTGGGGTTGTCACGCTGACAACGGATGACATAGACGCCTTCGGCGGTATGCCGTCCGAGCTGAGCCTGCAGTTTGGACAGGTTGGTGTCCACCTCTTTGGTGTAGAAAGGTTCTTCGATAACGAAGATGATGCTGAAACGCGTCCGAAAACTGACTCCCAGGCGCGATGCGCCGCTCAGGCAGCGTTCCTCGAAACTGGCGCAGCAAATGAAAAGGTCATCCGCTCCATATTCGTTCAGCCGGGAAAGTTGCGAAACCGGGACAGGTTCACCATAGGCTTTCATCGTTCGTCACCCGCGCCAATATAATCCCAACTAAAAATCTTGTCAAACCCGCCGCACAGCCGCGCGCTTGAAAAGAAAGAAGCCGGACGCATACACATCCGGCTTCTGGCTAGAACACGCTTGACGTTTACTTGCCGATTTTGAACATCTTGGTACCGCAGACGGGGCAAACGCCCTGGGTGGCCGGGCGGCCATTCTTCATGACAATGGCCTTGGCGCTTTTCATCTCCCTCTTGGTGCGGCACTTAACACAATAACCTTGCATTGGAACACCTCCTTCTGGTGATTTGTAGCTAGGATAGACCATCCACAAATCAAATGTCAATAGGCATGGGACAGATTTAGATGGAAATTTTATCAAACTTTAGTTTTTGACGCCGCCCCGCTGAAAGGTTAACATTGGAAAGTCGGGAAACAAGGTACAACCGGGAACCGGGCCGGCCGGCGCCCGTTTTTCAAGCGCCCGGGGTATCGAAGCTTCGAAAGGGGGACGAACAAGCCATGTATTATTTCGCTTACGGCCCGGAGCTGGACCGCCGGCAAATGCAGGCTATCTGCCCGGCGGCCAAACCCCACCTCAGCGCCGACCTGCCCCATCACCGCCTGGTTTTCAGCGGGTGGTCGCGGCGCTGGCACGGCAGCACGGCCACTCTGCAGTCCTCTTCCGGCGACAGGGTGATGGGCGGCCTGTATGAAATCTCGGAACAGGACCTGTCCAGACTGGACAAGAACGCCGGCCTTCCCGGCTCGGCCATGCGGCAGAACGTGCGCGTATTTCCGGACACGGGCCCGGCCATCGACGCCGTCACCCACGTCAATGTCCGGGGAGCCGAAGCGGGTAAACCCTCGGCGGAATACCTGGCCCTGATCCAGCAGGGCTACCGCCAGTGGGGGCTGGTTTAGCACCGCTGCAAGCTGCACTTTATTAAGATGGACGAGTGTGGTATCATAATCTCTTGTTGTTTCCAACATGATTAGGAGAGGTAAGTTCAATGGCAGATATTCTTAAAGTCGCTCAACGGGATGTCACCGGCAAAAAGAACCGCTTTCTGCGCCGACAGGGATTGACCCCCGTCCATGTCTTCGGCAAGGGAATTGAATCCCGCTCGCTCCAGTGCGACACGCTGGAAGTGAAGCGCATGATTGCCAGCAAAGGCACCACCCGCCTGCTGCAGCTCGCAGTCAAGGGTGAGAAGGAATCCCGCAACGTATTCATCGGTGAAATCCAGCGCGACTCCATTAGCGGCGAACTGACCCATGTCGATTTTTATCAAATCAACAAGGCTGAAAAAATCACCATGGCCGTGCCTATTGTCCTGGTCGGAGAAGCCCCCGTGCTTAAGCTCAAGCACAATTTCATCGAACACATCATGACCGAACTTGAACTGACCTGCCTGCCGGAAGACCTTCCCCCGCGTATCGAGGTTGACCTTTCCTTGCTGGCGGAAATCAATCAGGCCGTCCATGTGCGCGACCTGAAACTCAAACCCGGCATCGAATTCTCAGCCGGTCCCGACCAGGTGGTGGTCAAGGTGAGCACTGTGGCCGCCGAGAAGGAAGAAACTGCGGCCGGTGAAGCTGCCGCCCAAACCACCACCACCACCGCCGCCACCACCGAGCCCGCGGCTTAATTCGACCCATTTCAGCAAAAAGGCGGGGGGTTCCCCCGCCTTTTTGCTTTTCCGTCGAGCCGCCGGCTCACATCCATCCTTTTGAGCAGTCCGGCGGCTTCTGTTATAATCCGGCCGTGCTGATAGATTTTCACACCCATATCTTTCCGCCGCGTATGATTCAGCGCCGGGCCGAACTCGTTCAATCCGACGCCTGTTTTGCCGCTCTGTACAATCAGTCCGGGGCGCGCATGGCTTCGGCCGAAGACCTGCTCGAATCGATGGAATCCTGCCGGGTCGACAGGTCGGTCATCTGCAATATCGGCTGGAATAGCCATGACCTGTGTGTCGAGAGTAACGATTACCTGCTGGATGCGGCCGCCCGCCACCCGGACCGGCTGACGGCGCTGGTGACCGTTTACCCCGAAGCCGGTGACTGCGCGGCGCGGGAACTGGAACGCTGTATCCGGGCCGGCTGCCACGGTCTGGGAGAGATGCGCCCTGACCCCCAAAGCCTTGACATGTCCCATGACAGTCTATGGACACCCCTGGTCAGCCTGCTGGCCGAACATAACCTGCTATGGCTGGGGCACGCTTCGGAGCCGCTGGGGCACAGCTATGCCGGCAAGGGAAAACTGACCCCCGAGGTGTATTACCCTTTCATTTGCCGCTACCCGCAACTCAGGTTCGTGATGGCTCACTGGGGTGGAGGGCTGCCGTTTTACACCCTCATGCCGGAGGTGGCCCGGTCCCTGGCCAATGTTTACTACGACAGCGCCGCTTCGGACTACCTCTATTCGCCGGCGATATATCAGCAGGTGATCGGCCTGGCAGGCGCCGACCATATCGTCCTCGGCAGCGACTATCCGCTGCTAAGCCAGTCCCGGTTTTTTAATAACCGGGGCGCTCTGTCGCTATCTTCAGCGGACATGGACGCCGTCTGCTGGCGAAACGCGTTCGGCTTGCTCAACCTCGTCCGGGATCAGTGATGGAAGTCTGGCGCGCTTTCATAGCCGTCGAGTTGCCTGAAGCGGTCAAGGCGGAACTGGGGGCGCTCCAGCAGATGCTGCGCGCAAACTGCGCCTGCCCGGCGGCCTGGGTTGCCCCGGCCTCGATGCACCTCACCCTGTGTTTTCTGGGGGACATCGACCCCGCTAAGCTAGAGTCCATCCGGCAGGTGATGGAAACCGCCTGCCATGAGTTCAAGCCTTTTTTACTCAGCCTGGAAGGGACGGGGGCTTTCCCCGGCACCGCCCGGCCGCGCATAGTCTGGGCGGGGTTAAAAGGGGATTTGGCCAGGTTGACCGGCCTGCAAAAAGGCTTGAGGCACGGACTGGCCGCGCTGGGTTTCGAACCTGAGCAGCGCCCTTTCAGCCCGCATCTGACTCTGGCCCGCGTGCGCGAAGGCGCCTCGGCATCGCAGGCGGCCGGGCTGGCAACCGCGCTGGCCGGCATGAATCCCGGCCGCGGGCGGAGCTTTCAGGTGAACGAAATCCACCTCGTACGCAGCCGCCTTACGCCTGCGGGGGCGCTTTATTCGACACTGGCTGCCTGCTCCCTGGACTCCCGCTGACCATCGTCAACCGGCGCTCAAAGCGCTTGCTAACGCTTCCAGCGTGTAGTATACTGCTGAAAATTACGGCTGGGAGGTGGATCCTTGGAACATGCAGCATTCCCCAAATGCCTCAAGTGCCACACCGGGGATTTAGTGCCGCTGTCTGACTTCGGCAGTCAGGGCGCGTCGATAAAATATAAAGCCTGGGTCTGTACCAATCCTGAATGCGGGTACAACCTTAAAATCAGGAACGGCGACATCTACATTAATGAACCTATCATGAACGGCGTCAACGGCCGTTCACGCCAGACCAGCCCCGCATAAGCCCATTATTCCGGCGCCGGGAGGATGCGATGCTGTCTAGACTGGACAGGTTGGGCAAGGCCGTTCTGGACTTTGTGTTGCCCCAATCGTGCCTGTGTTGCGGCTTGTCCGGGGAGGCATTGTGCGCTTCCTGCCGGGAGGGATGGCCGCGGGTAGCGCCCCCGTACTGCCCCGTGTGCGGCCTGCCGCAGGTGGATGCCGGCGCCTGCCCGGATTGCTCCAAACAGGATTTCGTCCTCAGCGGCCTGCGCTCGGTCTTCATTTTTGAAGGGCAGGTCAGGGCTTCTATCCTGCAGTTCAAATACCACAACCTGCGAACGCTGGCCCATCCGCTGGCTGAGGCGTTGTCGGCCTATATGTCCGCCCACCCCCTGCCGGTGGATACGCTGGTGCCGGTGCCGCTTCATCCCCGTAAAATCCGCCAGCGGGGGTACAACCAATCGGCGCTGCTGGCTGCGGAAATGAGCAAGATGAGCGGTTTGCCGGCAGCCTCCAACATCCTGTATAAACGCCTGAATACTCCCGCCCAGGCCTCGCTGGCCCGCGCCGGGCAGCGGCGGCAGAATGTACGGGATGCTTTTTCCGCCAGGCGCGGCCTTTCCGCCCACCCCAATATCCTGCTCATCGACGACATCGCCACCACCGGAGCCACTCTCAACGCCTGCGCCCGCGCCCTCAAGGAGGCCGGAGCCTCATCGGTGTGGGGACTTACCCTCGCCCGGGAAATATAGCAGCAAGGAGCGAAGACATGGATTTCAACATCACTGCCCGCAACGTGGAACTGACCCCCGAAGTCAAACGCTACGTGGAACGCAAGCTGGGAAAGTTCAACCGCCAGGCCAGTCACATCATGGAAATCAGGGTTGAAATAACCGAGGAAAGCACCCGCTCCGCCCAGGACAGGTTCAGTGTGCGCGCGGTCATCAAAGGCACCGGCCCCACCATATACGGCGAGGACCGCGGGGAAACCATCATGGCGGCTGCGGATAAAACCGCCGGCATCATTAAAAGGCAGATTGGCCACCAAAAGGGCAAGCTGCAGGAAAAAGGCGTGGCCAGCATCCGCAACGAGCCCGCCGGCGCGCTCCAGCCGGAAAGAAAATCCGGAGTGGTGAGTTCGGTAAGAAACATGGAGGTCAAGCCCATGTCGCTGGAAGAGGCCCACGAACAGATACAATTACTGGGCTACGACTATCTGCTTTTCCATAACACCGATACGCGTTCCGTCAACCTGCTGATAAGGCAGGAGGACGGCAATTTCGAACTGGTGCAATCACATCCCGGTTAATACGCACCGGGTTCCGGTGCGGAATGCCTTTCAGAAGCCGCACAGTCTAAAAACAGGGGGGCTGCGATATGAACAGGAGGAAATATGCGTCCTCTCCCGCGGCCTGTGCCGCCGTTTTGACCAGCGCAGGCTGGGTGGCAGTCGTATTCTCTGCCGGCAAGGTCCTGCGGCTGGTGTTGCCGCAGCCCGACCGGGAAGCGGCGCTGAAACTGGCCGGCACAACCTGCGGGGAAGTTGAAGAAGCCGCCGCGCTGCCCGAACTCGCGCAGCGGCTGCGCCGTTATTTCGACGGGCATCCGGTGGAATTCACGGATGCGCTGGATATCTCTTCAAGCACCCCGTTCCAGCAAAGGGTGTGGCAGGCTGCCCGGCGCATCCCCTGGGGGCAGACCCGCAGCTACCAGTGGATAGCCTCCGAAATAGGCCAGCCGGGAGCCGCGCGGGCGGTGGGGCAGGCCCTGGGACGCAACCCGCTGCCGGTCATTATCCCCTGCCACCGCGTGCTGGCCTCGAACGGCAACCTGGGGGGATTCAGCGGGGGCCTGGAGGTCAAAAAGCGGCTTTTGCGCCTGGAAGGCGTCAGCCCCTGCCCTTCAAACGGCTGACATCGGCCGCGTAGCCGGCCATCAGGCCTTCGGAGGCGAAGCTGAAATAGCGGTCGCTGCCGATGATAATATGGTCCAGCACCTTGATATCCACCGTCGCCGCCGCCATCACCAGTTCCCGCGTGATGGTTTTATCAGCCTGGCTGGGGGCGGGATTGCCCGAAGGGTGGTTATGCACGAAGATGAGGGCGGTGGCGTGGTGGCGTATGGCGGCCTCCACTACCTCCCTTGAAAAAACGGCGCTGGCGTTGATGGTACCCGAAAAAAGGTCCTGGCTCTCCAGCAGCCGGTTCTGGCTGTTGAGAAATAAAACCTTGAACACCTCGGTTTTAAGCGCGCTCATTGACATATGCAGATATTCATAGACCGCCGGGGAGGAGGTCAGGTCGGGTAAATCCCGTGCCTTTATTTTCAGGTAATGAGACGCCGCCTCACGTACAAGTGCGATGCCGAAGGAGTTGAGAGGGCCGATACCGTCTATCTCTTGCAGTTCCTGCGGAGTGGCTTCAAGCACCCCGCGCAGACACTTGAAGCGTTCGATGGCCTGTTTGGCCATAATCTTGCAATTTTTGCGGGGTGTCCCCAGGGTCAATAACAACTCCACCAGTTCATAATCATTCAGTGCACCTACCCCAGACCGAATGAATTTATCCCTCAAGCGTCTGCGGTGTCCCTCGTTGTAATCTTTAGGCGCTGATTCAGACATTGGCGGTCATTGTAGCATCGCAGCGCCCGGCTTGCCAACCAGGCCTATTTAGCTCTCTTCCAGCTTGACGCCGCCCCCGCCCGCCACATCCTGCGCCAGGCGCAGCAGCTCTGCGCTGCACGACACGCGGGTTTGCCCCATTTTAAGCTTGAAAACCTTGACCCCGTTGCCCACCAGCAGTTCAACCTCATCCTCGCCTGGATACTGGCGCAACAGGTCCACCAGCCGGTGCAGGCGTGCCACGTCCCCATCCGGGTCGGATGACTGCTGCAGTTCAATCACCATGCGCCTGGAGGCTGCCCTGGGGGCAGCGCAGCCGGTTTTGGCCTCCTCTTTACCGTTGGGAGCCCTCGCGTTGCCGTTGCCCGCGCCCGGCACGCCGGCGGCGCTTGCCGGTGGATTGGTTGTGGCGGGCGCGCTCTCCAGGCCGTAACGGCCGACCCGGTCGCAGATTATTTGCATCTGGTCGGCGCGTTCGCGCACCTTGCCTTCCACCAGCAAGATTTCGCCTTCCTGCCAGATGTCTTTGGTCTGGCTGTAAACGCGCCCCCACACCATCACCTCCACCCGCCCGTCCAGGTCCTCCAGCGTCACCGCCAGCGAGGTCTGACCGCTGCGGCCGGTGATGGTGTGCATGGAAGCCACCATGCCGGCCACGCGCACCATCTGCCCTTCCATTTCGGCGTCAATCTGGCCGCACAGGCAGATGTTTTCGGCCAGCGCCCGCGCCACGTAAGGGCTGAAGGGATGCTGGGACAGGTACACGCCGGTGAGTTCTTTTTCCCAGGCCAGTATTTCGCGCATGGAAGCCTGGCTGGCTTCCATCTCCAGACCGGGCCTGGGCGCCGGCGCCGTCTGCCCCCACAGGTCGAACATGGTGGTCTGCCCGCTCTGCTTGAGGTGTTGTTCCTGTTGTGCCATCTCCAAAATGCGTCCCACATTGGCCAGCAGGGTGCCCCTCTCGCCCAGCGAGTCCAGCGCCCCGGCCTTGATGAGGCTTTCCAGCACGCGCCGGTTGACGCCGGAGATATCCACGCGGCGGCAGAGGTCCTCGACGGATTTGAACTCGCCGCCCCGCTCCCGTTCCTCGATGATGGGTTCGACCGCGCTCAGGCCGACGTTTTTGATAGCGGACAGCCCGAAGCGGATGGCCGAACTGCCGTCGGCCTGTTTTTCAAGGGCGAAGAACTGGTGGCTGCGGTTGACGTCCGGTTGCAGCACCTTGATTCCCAGCCGGCGGCACTCGCCGATGGCCACCGCCACCCGTTCCGACTGGCCCCAGTAAGCCACCAGCAGCGCGGTGAGATATTCTTCTGGATAATTGGCCTTGAGATAGGCCGTCTGGTAGGCAATCAGGGCGTAGCTGACGGCGTGCGCCTTGTTGAAGGCATAGCCGGCAAAAGGTTCGATAAGCGCAAATACCTCTTCCGCCAGCGCCCGCGTATAACCGTTTTTGACCGCCCCGTCGATAAACCGCTGGCGCTCTTTCTGCATGACGTCGGCTTTCTTTTTGCCCATCGCCTTGCGGAAGATGTCGGCCTGTCCCAAGCTGTAACCGGCGAAAGCGCGCACGATAAATAGCACCTGTTCCTGGTAGACGATGACCCCGTAGGTTTCCTTGAGGATATCCTCCAGCACGGCGTGCGGGTAACGGATGGGCTCCTGCCCGTGCTTGGAGCGGATGAAACGCGGGATTTCTTCCATGGGGCCGGGGCGGTAGAGCGCCACCATGGCAGAGATATCGCTGAAGACCGAGGGCTTGAGTTCCTTGATGTAGCGGCGCATGCCCGAGCCCTCGAGCTGGAAAACTCCCACCGTCTCGCCGGTAGCCAGCAGGGCGAAGGTTTTGGGGTCGTCCATGGGGATTTTATGCAGGTCGATATCCAGGCCGCGCGAGATTTTCAAAATTTCCCTGGCGTGGGCCAGGATGGTCAGGTTGGCCAGCCCCAGAAAATCCATCTTGAGCAGCCCGATGCTGGCGATATCCTCCATCGGGAACTGGGTCATCACCAGTTCCCCTTCTTCGCCGCGGGTGAGCTTCTGCAGCGGGGCGTAGCGCGTGAGCACTTCCTTGGCAATCACCACCCCGGCGGCATGGGTGCTGGCATGGCGTGAAATGCCTTCCACGCGGCGGGAAGTGTCCACCAGGTTTTTGACAGTGGCGTCCTCGTTATAGAGGGCGCGCAGGTCGCCGCTCTCTTCCAGCGCGCGGGTGAGGCTCATGCCGGGAGCGAAAGGCACCAGCCGGGCCACGCGGTCGACGTCGGAGTAGGCCATGCCCAGGGCGCGCCCCACATCTCGCAGGGCGGCGCGCGCCCCCAGCGTGCCGAAGGTAATAATCTGGGCGACATGGTCCGCCCCGTATTTGTTGGAGACGTAGCTGATGACCTCATCCCGGCGGCGGTCTTCAAAATCAAGGTCAATATCCGGCATCTCGCGCCGTTCCAGGTTGAGGAAGCGCTCGAAGACCAGCCCGTGGGCCAGAGGGTCCACATCGGTGATGCCCAGGCAGCGCAGCACGATGCTGGAAGCAGCCGAGCCGCGCACGTTAAAAAGAATATCGCGGCTGCGCACAAACGAGATGATGTCCCACACCACCAGGAAATAGTTGGCGAACTCCGTTTTGACGATGACATCAAGTTCATATTCCAGGCGTTCTTTAACCTCGGAGGCGGCATCGGGATAAAAACGGGACAGCCCGGCGTAGCACAGGTCAGCCAGGTATTCCTCGGGGGTTTTTCCAGCCGGCCTTTCGATTTCCGGCAGGTGCAGGCGGCCGAATTCCAGTTCCAGATTGCAGGCGTCAGCTATAATGGCGGTGTTTTCGACCGCCTGGGGGATGTCACGGTAAGCCTCTTCGATTTCGGCCGGGCTTTTCAGGTAAAAATAGGGGCCCTCCATCTTCATGCGCTTTTCTTCGTAGATGGTGGTGTTGGTGCCGATGCACAGCAGCAGGTCGTGGGCGGTGGAATCTTCCTGGTCGATGTAATGCACATCGTTGGTAGCCACCAGCGGGATGTCCAGTTCAGCCGCCATGGGTATCAGTACCTGGTTGACGTGCTCCAGTTCGGCGATGGGGTGGCGCTGAATCTCAAGGTAGAATCGTCCCTGGAAGATTTCTTTGTACCATAGCGCCGCCTGCCGGGCTTCGTCCAGGCGGCCGGAAAGAATCAGGGAGGGGACTTCGCCGGCAAGGCAGGCCGATAGCCCTATCAGGCCTTCGGTACGTCCGGCCAGCAGTTCGCGGTCGATGCGCGGCTTGTAATAAAAGCCTTCCAGATGGGCTTGGGTGATGAGGGCAATCAGGTTCTCCCAGCCGGTCTGGTTCTGTGCCAGCAGCACCAGGTGAAAGTTGGATTTGTCGGAGGCGGTTTTACTGTGGCGTCCGGCCGGGGCCAGGTAGGTTTCGCAGCCGATGATGGGCTTGATGCCGGCGGCCCGGGCTTCGCGGTAAAATTCGATGGCCCCGTACAGGGAGCCGTGGTCGGTGATGGCCAGGCTGTCCATACCCATCTCGCGGGCTTTTTCCACCAGCTTTTTGATACGGCACATGCCGTCCAGCAGGCTGTATTCGGTGTGTACGTGCAGATGAGTAAAGGCCATAAGTAAGCGTTTTCCAGTCGGGGAAATTCCGGCACATTATAGCACATGAGGCGGGTCGGAGGTTCCCCATGCTGGAAGCCACAAAGGGTGGCTGAAGCATCCGGCGGGGTGGCGAGGTAGGATGGACAAAACGGACACCAAAGTCGGGTAAAATAATAGACGGAGGTGTCACGGAGGGAAAGGATCCCAGGGGAAGATACACCAGAGAGTTCAGGCTAGAGGCGGTGAAACTGGTCATGGAGCAGAAGCTCTCGGCAGGGGAAGCAGCCAAACGCTTGGGCTTGCCCTCGACCACTTTAGATAATTGGGTCAGGAAACACAGAGCCGGTAAATTGGAAGAAGTAGGCAAGGGGGTATCGGCTACTGACTGAAATTGAGATGGAACTGGCGCGAGTCAGGAAAGAAAACGCCGAACTAAGAATGGAGCGCGACATCGAAAAAAAGCAAGGATTCAGGCCGGGCTCGGATTCATGCCGCCCGTTGCTTTTACTGGAAGATACTATGCCGCATCGGTAGCGGCATGAAACGTTTGGTGTCCGTTTTTGACGTCACACATCAAACCTACCTATCCCCCAATACGCTTACCGCTAGCACATGAGGGCCAACATGGGTCCCTACCACAGGGCTGACTTTAGTCCGGTAAATACGTTCCTTGGGGAACTTGGCACTCAACCTGTCTACCAAGATTTGTGCTTCTTCCGGCGTGGTGGCGTCCTCTATCGTCATTTCCTCAATATTGGAAAAACTCATAGCAAAGTCATACAGGTGCTCTATCGCCCTGGCTCTGGAACGTGTCCGGGCGACTGCTTCAGTGTAGCCATCTTTTATGGTGAGAATGGGATTTACCCTCAGCGCAGAGCCCAGGAATGCCTGGGCAGTGCCAATGCGTCCTCCCCTTTTGAGATATTCCAACGTATCAAAAGCCATGCGCAGGTCTATCCGGCGCATGTTCGTGCGTACAATCTCAACCACCTCGTCAAGCCTGGCGCCAGCCTGTGCTGCATTAGATGCCGAAATGCAGATTAGCCCCAGCGCTGATATGGACAACAACGAGTCAATCACCTCCAACCGACACTTACTTCTTCTCAACTCTTTGCCTTGAACTGCTGACTGATAGGTGGTGCTAAACTTCGATGACAGGGTAATTACCAGGATTTCATCCGCCTCCTCTGCAAGCCTATCATAAACTTCGGCAAAAGTTCCCGGAGCTGACGCCGAAGTCGTGGGCAATATCTTACTCTGGGTTAATTTTCGGTAGAAGTCCTCGGTGGTCAGGTCAATACCGTCCCGATAAGCCTCGGTCCCAAAGTGGACGAACAAAGGCACGACGGTAATCCCCAGCCTGCTGGCTATCTCGTGTGTCAGGTCTGAAGTGCTATCAGTGACAATCTTTACTGTCATATCTAT
>CAZPAL010000012.1:0-15876 GCA_964584525.1 uncultured Dehalococcoidales bacterium
CGCCATCTCCCCGGCAGCTGTTTCCAGCGCCATCATTTGCTGCTGGTGAAAACTGCGCACCTGCTCTGCCGCGATATTTAATGCAGCCAGCGTTTCGGCCGGCAGGCGGTTGAGAGCAGCCTTCATCTGCTGCCTATCCACTTCGATGTTGTCGAGGCTCACCCTGTCTATTAGGGCCGAATATTCACGCAGAGCTGCGTCTCCGCGCCCGCGCACGTGGCTGATGATGAGCCTGACCGCCTCTTCAGGGTCGCTGGTGCCGAACATCTCGACCAGGCTGGCTTTAAGGCGAGGCGACAACGACGGCGAGGCCGTGCTTACCCTCCTCGACAGTAACCGCGCTGCCTCCTCGTATCCCCGCACAATATTCATGCCAGTGCCGCCACGCCCTTGCCCATCGCCGACAGGAAGCCCGCGATGCGTTTCTTTTTCAATTCCCCGGCAGACTCGTCCTGCCGGCCGATAACGCAAGCGGTTGATTCGAAAAGGGTATCGATAATCCTGAGATTATGCCTGGCGATAGTGGAGCCGGTTTCAGTGTTCTCAATCAACATATCAGCGTCTTCCGGCAAAAAGGCCTCGGTGGCTCCCCAGGTCGGTATCACCCGGTACACTCCCAGCTGGTTCGCGCGGGCGTAATCATCCGCTATGTTAACGTACTCAGAAGCCACCCGGTAAGGCCGTCCAAGCCGGTTGCAGTGCGGTTCCAGGTCGTTCCTGTCGCTAACCGGGACTGAATTATCCACCACGGCTACGATGCGCACCCAGCCGTATTTAAGGTCCATAAGTTCAATCACCGGGCTGTTCGGAAATTGGTACTTGTGGTCGGTCAGCCAGTCCCGGCCGGTGACGGCGATATCGAAGTTGCCGTTGGCAACCTGGAGCGGCATATCCTGGGGGCGGATAACCTTGATGCTCACGCCTTCCAACCCGCTTTGCGGGCTACGGTGGCCGCCGGCGGATGGATAATCCTCGATAGCTATGCCGGCTGCGTCCATAATTTTCCTGACATGTGATTGCTGGTGCCCGTCCGGCAGCGCCAAATGTACTCCATCCGGGTCACCATCCTGGGGAATGGTGTTGACGGTAATTTCATTCATACCGCCGCGTGATACCGGCCTTTCCGCATGTTCGGGCAACACGGCTGCGAGAGCGGAGATAAAGCCCGACAGGTCCTTTTCCTTCAAACTGCAGCGGTTGGCTATGAGGACGGCTTTAAAGTCCACCACCCTGCCCAGCGATACCAGGCCGTAGCGGGCCAACTCTTCTTCGTTCTTACGAGAAAGCAGCACGATGTCCGCGTTTTCGGGAGGATAGGCCTCAGCCGCCCCCCAGAGGGGGTAAATTGAGAAGCGTCTCAATCTAAGGCGCTGCGCCACAGCCTCTGCCAGATTGGGATATTCGCTGGCGATACGCACATTTTCGCTGCGGGTCTCCAGGTTGCGCCCATCGAACGCCGCCGCGCACACCGCCGCATAAACCGCACCCTCACCATAGCCCAGATGGCGAAGTTTTACCAGGTCGCTGTTGCGGAACTTCACCAGTTGCTCTTCCAGCCAGTCCAGCCCGCATATACCCAGGTCGTAATTGCCGGTCGCCACCTGGATGGGAATATCTTTTTCCTGGAATATTTTAGCCCTCAAGCCCGGGTGTTGGTTCGACTTCAACCGGTAAAGACGGGCTTTGTCGCTGTAATCATCAATTCCCAACCCGGCCCGCTCCAGCAGCCCGGCGGTGGCAGCCAGCAACCGGCCTTTGGGAAGCGCTATGCTCAATTCCATGCTAGGCGCACCCCAGCGTGATAATAGCCTCGGCTGTGTTGCCGGCAATAGTCTGCTGCCCGCTGGCAAGTTCCACCAGCACCACTTCTTCCGTGCCAGGCGTTATACGCACCTCCCAGTCGCATCCCGCCGCGCTCTCTTCGCCGGCGGTAATACGCACCACCACTCCCCCCTCCCGCAGGAATTCCGCCAGTTCCAGCCCATCTTTAAGCGTCTCGGGGTTGACCCGCACCGAAACGTTCAGCGCCGCTGAACAGCTTCCGCCGGGCTGCGCCAGCGCCATCAGCCTGTCCATATAAAGTGCGAAACCGGCAGCCGGGGTTGGAGCCCCCCCCATCATGGGGATGAGCTGGTCGTAGCGCCCTCCGCCACCCACGTTTTCGGTGCCGATATCCAACCGGAATATCAATCCCGTGTAATATTCGAAGCCCTTTCCTACAGCCAGGTCAACTTCATACTCGATACCCTGGCTTTCCAAAAGCTCGAGCACTGAGATAAAGTCATCCATGGCCGCCCCGCAAGCCGTCATCCTCGTTCCAATCAGCGCTTTGATGTTCTTGATAAACCCGGATGAACGCCCTTTGTTGTTCAGCAGCAGCAGCAGCATCTCGGCTGTTTCGGGGTGCTCGCCCGCCAGCCGCTCGATATCCGCTGTTCCACCAGCCAGGATTTTTTCGAACATGCCCGCCTGCTGCAAGCTTAAACCCATCCCCTCCAGCATGCCCCTGATAAGCCCGGCGTGCGTCAGTCTGATTGACGCTTTGCCGGCGTTCAAGCGCGATATGACTTCGAGCGCCAGAGTAACCATTCCCACATCGGCCATCGGGCCGCCGCTGCCTATATGCTCTACCCCGCATTGCCAGCGTTCGCGGTTTTTAGCCCCGGTCTCCTCAAATATGAACGTGTTGGCCACATAATAGTAGCGCGCCGTTTTTTCCTGCAATCCACTTGCTGTCTGTTCAACATAGAAGCGGGCGGCCGGAATGGTGGCGTCCGGCTTGAGAACTACCCTTTCTCCACTCCAGCCGTCCCAGTCCAGGAACGAGTACACCCTCTTCAGCATCCCCTGTGTAAGGGTTCCCGCTGAGGTAAAAAGATGCAAATACTCAAGGGTGGGAGTCCGTATTTCTTGATAATCCCAGCTTTTACAGATTTCGCTGAATATCGTTTCCACCCGGCGAAAACGCTGCATTTCCCCGGGAGTCAAATCTCGGCTGCCTTTTGATCTCTGTATCTGCACAAATCCCATCCTGTCCGTTAATGCCACAATGATACACTACGCATAGACAGAGCTTCAACTTAAACCGGGTAATCATCTTGAAAACAGTGAAAGTGAAGATCTACAATTCTGCTTAAAAGGGGGAACTGCCATTCCCTGCAGGAATGGCAGTATGGTTTCTGCAATTGCCAAGCGCCGGCCGCTATATCAGCCTTTCAAGCTGACATCGCCCGCCGGGAAGCTCTTCAGGCTACCATCCTCCAGGCGTAGAATCAGGCTGCCGTCGCAGTCCACCGACAATGCTTTTCCTTCACAAATCATATCCCCTGTCTTGATGGCAACCCGCTTTCCCAGCGTGTCCAGCCGGTCCCGCCAGCTTTCCAGAACAGGTTCGCCGGCCAGCATGGCCGCGTACCACTTTTCAAATTGTGCCAGCACAGCCACCAGCGCGTCGGTTACCGGCACGGGATGCCCCATCGTATCCGAAACGCTTGTGGCCAGGTCTGCAATCTCCGTGTAATCTTGAATCCTCAAATTGACGTTCAAACCGATACCGACAACGGCATATAGCTCACCCTTGCCGGTGACGCCGCTTTCAAGTAATATCCCTGCTATCTTGCGCCCCGCCAGCATAACGTCATTGGGCCATTTCAACCTGGCAGTCATCCCGGTTATCTCTTGCACCGCATCCGCCACCGCCAGCGCCGAAACCATCACTAAAAAAGGGAGATGGAAGCGCCCGGGATACAACACTATGGAGGCCAGCAGTGTGCCGGGAGGGGAAATCCAGGTTCGCCCCAGCCTGCCCCTGCCTTCACTCTGTGCCCCGGCGACCACCACGGTCCCCTCCACGGCTCCCCGCCCGATTTCTTCCCTGGCCGCCTGCATGGTGGAGGTTACGGTCTGGCGGATGACCAGTTCCCGCCCAACCCATTTGGTGGTTAGCCGCTCCAACACCTTCTTCTCGGTTACCTGGTTATAATCCATGAGCTACTGCTCCGCTATGCATCACGCGCAGGCTCCAGTCGGTTAATCCGGCTAAAAATCCTGCCCCGGCTTGTTATCGTTGAAGTTCAATAATTTTTGCAGCCTGTCAGGGTGACTGGAACGTATCAATGCCTCTTCGGTCTTGATAAGCCTTTTCTTTACCAGGTCCCCCAGGCTCTGTTCTAACGTTTTCATCCCCTCAGCCGTACTGAGCTGGATGATATTGTTCAGTTCATACGTCTTGCCCTCGCGTATCAGGTTACGCACGGCGGTACTGGCTATCATCACCTCGAAAGCCGGCACGCGCCCCTTGCCGGAAATGTGGGGGACCAGCGCCTGGGACAGCACAGCCACCAATGCCTGCGAGAATTGCAATCTAATCTGGGATTGCTGGTTGTAGGGGTACATGTCAATGATGCGGTCCACCGTCTGTGGGGCGTCCATGGTATGTAACGTGCCTACCACCAGATGTCCGGTTTCGGCGGCGCGTATTGCGGTGGAGATAGTTGGCAGGTCGCGCATTTCACCCACTACTATCACATCCGGGTCGTGACGCAGGGCGTGTATCAGGGCGATGTCGAACGACTTGGTGTCATCGTCGAGGTCGCGCTGAGCTATCAGGCATAGTTTATTGCGGTGGAGATATTCGATAGGGTTTTCGATAGTGATAACGTTGCGCGAAGCTTTCTGATTCAGATAATCCAGCATAGCCGCCATGGTGGTGGATTTGCCGCTACCGGTCGGCCCGGTTACCAGTATCAATCCGCGGGGTTTTAAAATGAGTTCCTTGCAAATCAGCGGCAATCCCAGTTTTTCAATGCTGGAAATCTCGGTAGGAACCACCCGAAAACAAATGGCGACCGTCCCTCTCTGGCGCATCACGTTGACCCGGAAACGGGCCAGCCCCGAAATGCCATAGGCGAAATCGAGTTCCATTTCGTCATGAAAATGCTGTTTCTGTTCGGGTGATGCCAGGTAGGTGAGAATAGTTTCCATCTCCTCCGCACTCATCTCGGGCAAATCTGCTTGAACCTTCAGTTCTCCGTCAATCCTGAAAACAGGACGGCTGGGCACGCGCAGGTGTACATCGGAGCCGTTGGCCTGCACCAGCCTTTTTAATACTTCATCTATTTCCAGCATCTCAAGGACCCCTTATCGCGGTCTGGACGCGCCGGCCTGTCTCGCCGTCCACCCGCTGTTATTCCGAATACCATTTTACCATAGCGGATAAAGAGGGGTTATGACACCGCACAAGGCATCCGCCATGCCAGCATATACTTAATATCCTATGTTCTATTATGAGAGGCCCACGGTTTGACAAAAGGTGTGTTTATCAATACGATGAATAGATTGCCGGGAGAGGAGCATATCATGGCTAAAACCATCTCTGAAATCAACGAAAAAATCCGACAGGGTCAAGCGGTAGTCGCCACCGCCGAAGAAATAATTGGCATCGCCCGTGAAAAAGGCATCCAGGAAACGGCGCGGGTGGTGGATGTGGTCACGACCGGCACTTTCGGGCCGATGTGCAGTTCCGGCGCGTATTTCAACATCGGGCACGCTTCTCCCCGCATCAAACTCGGCGGCGGAAGAGCCACCATCAACGATGTTCCGGTTTACTGCGGTTTGGCGGCAGCCGATATTTTTGTGGGTGCCAACGCCATCCCGGACGACGACCCTCGCAACCGCAAGCACCCCGGAAAGTTCAGTTACGGCGGCGGGCACGTCATCGAAGAACTGGTCGCCGGTAAAGACGTTCACCTGGTAGCCAGCGCCTATGGAACCGATTGCTACCCGCGTCGGCAACTTGACACCCGCATCAACCTCAGCGAGATGAACGAAGCCGTCCTGTTCAATATCAGGAACTCATATCAGAATTACAACGTGGCGGTCAATCTGTCCGAGAAGACCATCTATACGTACATGGGCATCCTGAAACCCAACCTGGGCAATGCCTATTTTTGCAGCGCCGGGCAACTCTCGCCCCTGTTGAATGACCCTTTCTACCGCACCATCGGGCTAGGAACCCGCATTTTCCTGGGCGGAGGAATCGGGTACGTGGCCTGGCAGGGTACCCAGCATAATCCCGGGGTGCCGAGGACCGAAGGAGGCGTGCCGCGCCGGGGTGCGGGCACGCTGGCGGTCATCGGAGACCTCAAGCAGATGGATGCGCGTTTCCTGGTGGGAACCAGCTACCTGGGGTACGGAGCGACTCTTTCAGTCGGCATCGGCGTTCCCATACCAATCCTGTCCGAAGAAATCCTGCGTTTCACGCTGGTGACGGACGCCGATATCCTGACCGCTGTGGTCGATTACTCTGCTGCCTATCCTTCCAACAATGGCGCCATCCTGGGCGAAGTGAGTTATGCCGACCTGAAAAGCGGACGCATCCGGGTCAACGACCGGGATGTAAGCGTCTCGCCCCTTTCCAGTTATTCCCGCGCGGTTGAAATCGCACAAACTCTCAAAGAATGGATACAAGCCGGCCGTTTCCAGTTGACCGAGATGGTAGCGCCGCTGCCCGGGGTTGAATCCGGGATTAAACTCAAACCTCTCAAAGAACGGAGCCAGTGATGAGTACGACCGTATCCCGCCGTATAGTTCTGCATTTTTCCAGCCAGGTGGTTAGCCAGCCGGTTATTTACAACCTCATCAGGCATCACGACCTGGTCTGCAATATCATCAAAGCCGATATCATGCCGGACCAGGCCGGTTACGTGGCGCTGGAAATGTCCGGGCAGCAGAAGAATTTCGACGAGGGCATCAAATATCTCAAATCCACGGGGGTAGTAATCGAGTCACTCAGCCAAAACGTGCTGCGCAATGAAGAGCGATGCACTCATTGCGGCGCCTGCACCGGCTTCTGCCCCACCGGTGCTTTCAGCCTGGACCCGTCCACCAGAAAAGTTATTTATGATAACAGCTTGTGCGTGGCCTGCGGCCTCTGCTTGCGGGCCTGCCCGCCGGGCGCGATGGAGTTCCATTTTTAGACATGCCTTCGCCGGTTATCTACCGTGATTGGGTCGACAGCCGAAAACTTCTTTCTTATACCGTTACGCTGGGCGAGAGTGACCTGTATATCGCTACTGAAACGGATTTGTCGAAGGAAGCTGCCCGTATCCTGCGCCGCGAACGCGCGGTGGTCGAAAGCTATATCCGCGCTCACCCCGGTTTCGCCACCTCTCTGGAACCCTTAGCCTGTCCGAGCGATGCCCCGGCCATCATCCGTGAGATGTCTGCGGCCGCGCAGGCGGCCGGCGTCGGCCCCATGGCGGCCATCGCCGGAGCAGTAGCAGAATTTGTCGGCCGTGAACTGGGTAGATTTTCAAACGAAGTTATAGTAGAAAACGGCGGCGATATCTACTTGCAGGGTAAGGAGTTGCGTACCGTAGCCATCTACGCCGGGGACTCTCCTCTCAGCGGCAGGGTAGGAATCGAGATAGACCTGAAAGGCGGGGTGGCCGGCGTGTGCACTTCTTCGGGGACGGTAGGCCATTCCATCAGCTTCGGCAAGGCCGATGCGGCGGTGGTGGTGGCGGCATCCGCCGCCCTGGCCGACGCGGCCGCTACCGCCATCGGCAACCGCGTCAAGAACGCGGGCGATATTGAGGCCGGACTGGAACTGGCCAGGAGAATCGATGGCATCACCGCCTCAGTCATCATCGCCGGCGGGCGTATCGGGGCATGGGGTGATGTAAAGCTCATCCGGCTTTCACGCCGCAGAGAATAATCCGCTAGCTGACCGCACTTCGGGCGCGGATGAAAGCGATAAACTCCTGCATCAAGCGCGAATTAAGCCGCTCGCCGTAATAAACGCAAAAAAAGTCCCGCTTGAGTTTTATATCCTGGATCGAGACCTGGCGGAGTGTGCCTGCTTTGAGGCTTTTGCCGATAGCCAGGCTTGACACAAAAGCTATCCCCGCCCGCGATTCGACCGCAGAAATCACTGCCTGGGCGCTGCCAAGCATCAGCCTGGGCTTGATAAGATTCAGCTCCAGCCCGGCGCGGGTCAGCAGCGCTTCAAGGCTCCTCTGGGTGCCGGAAGTGGGCTCCCGGGCGATGATGGCTTCTCCTGCTAATTCGGCGAAGGAAATATGTTTGCGCCCGGCGAAAGGATGCTCCGGGAACACAATCATCACGATTTCATCCTCGGCGATTTTGAAAAATTCCAATCCTTTGCCTTTGGGGGGCACGGCTCCGCAGAATCCGGCTTCGAACAACCCGTCCTGCACTCCTTTAATAACGTCCAGGGAATCATGTGCCACCACCTGGGCTTTGACGGCGGGATGCAGGCTCAAAAACTCCCCCATCAGCGAAGGCAGCAACGATTCGCCGGGCGTGGTGCTGGCGGTAATCATCAGCTCTCCCACCAGTTCCTCCCGCAGCCGGTCCAAATCCCTAAGCAGGCGGGTTTCTTCATTATCCATCGCCCGCGCGAATTCCATCACGCGCCGCCCGGCGTCGGTCAGGCTCACCCGGCGTTGATTGCGGTTCAGCAGGCGCACACCCAGGTCATGCTCCAGCTTTTGTATCTGGAACGAAACGGCGGGCTGGCTGATAGAAAGCTCCTTGGCGACGGCCGAAAAGCTGCCCAGCCGTACCAGTTCCAGCAATGTTTTGAGATAATCCAGGTTCATGGCCCACCTCTCTTTACAACCGCTATTCTATGACATTGCTTCCAATTCATCAAGATTATTTATAGACACGTTAAATGTTCCGTTCTCCATTTCTCCTCTCTATAAAAGGGGGTCAAGGCGGATTTTCCGCGGTGGAACAGGAGCGCTTTGGAATGTTATAATATTCGTCTGATGTTCCCATTGTTGAAAGGCGGGCGGGATGAACTCCGATTCTGAGCAACTTTGCATAAACACCATCCGCTTTCTGGCCATCGACGCCGTCGAAAAAGCCAATTCCGGGCATCCCGGAGCCCCCATGGGCGCGGCTGCCATGACCTATACGCTCTGGCAGGATTTTCTGAAATTCAACCCGCGCAACCCTGGCTGGATAAACCGCGACCGCTTCGTACTTTCGGCAGGCCACGCCTCGATGCTGCTTTATGCCTTGCTGCATTTAACCGGTTACGACCTGACACTGGAGGACATCGCCAATTTCAGGCAGTGGGGCAGCAAAACGCCCGGCCATCCCGAATATGGGCTGACACCGGGGGTGGAAGCCACCACCGGTCCGCTGGGGCAGGGGTTTGCCAACGGCGTCGGCATGGCGATAGCTGAAAGGCATCTGGCCGCCAGGTACAACCGGCCGGGTTTTGAGGTTATCGACCACTATACCTATGCCCTTTGCTCCGACGGGGACCTGATGGAGGGTATAAGCGCCGAAGCGGCTTCGCTGGCCGGCCACCTGAAGCTGGGCAAGCTGATATATCTCTACGACGACAACGGTATCTCCATCGAGGGTCGCACCGACCTGACCTTCACTGAAGACGTGCGGGCGCGCTTTTTGGCCTGCGGGTGGCAGGTCATCGGACCGCTGGACGGGCTGGACACGCAGGCAGTCAGAGCGGGAATAAAAGAAGCCAGGGCGGACGCCGGGCGCCCCAGCCTCATCATTTGCCGCTCCGTCATCGGCGCCGGCAGTCCCAATAAATCCAACCGCGAGAGCGCCCACGGCGAGCCGCTGGGCAAGGAAGAAACAATCCTTACCCGCCGTAACCTGAACTGGAGCCATGCCGAACCCTTTATTGTTCCCGCTGGCGTGGAATCGCTACGTTCCAGCGCCATAGAAAAAGGCCGGAAAGCAGAGGACGAATGGCAACAGCTCTGGGAAGGGTACCAGCAGGCTTTTCCGGCGGCAGCAGCCGAACTGATGCTCTCGATAACCGGAGGTTTGCCGCCCGGTTACGATGCCGGTATGACAAGTTTATTTGCGGGCGTGGAAAAGCCGCTGGCCACCCGTGAGGCTTCAGGAATGATTATCAACGCCCTGTCAGCCGGCGTGCCCTCTCTCATGGGCGGAGCCGCCGACCTGGCTCCCTCTACCAAGACACTCATCAAGGGCAGTGCTCACTTCGCGCCTGGCAGCTATGAGGGACGCAACCTGCATTTCGGCGTGCGCGAACACGCTATGGGCGCTGTGGCCAACGGCATGGCGCTTCACGGGGGCGTCATACCCTACACGGCCACTTTCATGGTTTTCTACGACTACATGCGCCCGCCGGTACGGCTGGCTGCCCTCATGCACCAGAGGGTGATTTTCATCTTTACCCACGATTCCATCGGGCTGGGAGAAGACGGGCCCACCCACCAGCCTGTCGAGCATCTGCCTGCCATGCGCTGCGTCCCCAACCTGTCGGTCATCCGCCCGGCTGACCGGCTGGAAACCCAGGAAGCCTGGAAATCGGCTCTCGAAAACCAGCACGGCCCGACCGTGCTGGTGCTGACGCGCCAAGCTGTGCCGCTGCTGGACCGCTCATCGGCACAGCCCGCGAATGGAGCCCGTCGCGGCGGCTACATCCTGTGGGATAATTCAACTCAACCGGATGTCATCCTGATAGGTTCCGGTTCCGAAGTGCAGCTGGCACTTGAAGCTGGAAAACAACTGGCTGGAGAGGGGATTAAGGCGCGAGTAGTTTCGCTGCCCTCATGGGATATCTTCGAGGCCCAGCCGCCCGAATACCGCCGGCAGGTTCTTCCGCCGCAGGTGAAAGCCAGAGTTTCGGTAGAAGCCGCCAGCACCATGGGGTGGGAGCGCTACGTTGGCAGCGAGGGAGTGGCGCTGGGAATCGACCATTTCGGGGCTTCGGCGCCGGCTAAAATCCTCTTTGAAAGGTTCGGCTTCACCGCTGCCAGGGTGGCCGAAGAAGCCCGCCGACTGTTAAAAAAGCCGGTGGTTTAACCATTCGAGTCCAGCCTGTCCCAGGCTGCTCCGGCAGCCTCGGTAAGGCGACGATAGCTTTCAGCCGGATTGCGGGCGGCGAAGATGGCGCTGCCGACGCATATTTCATCCGCCCCGGCCTGCGCCGCCAGCGCGATGTTGTCCATCTTGATGCCTCCGTCAACCCCCACCGCCACATCCGGATGATGCAGTTTGAACACTTTTACCTTTTCGAGTGCCTGCGGAATGAACGGTTTGCCGTAAAAACCCGGATAAACCGACATGAAAAGCACATAATCCACCACCGCAGCCAGGTTTTCATCGATGGCTGAAACCGGCGTGTCCGGGTTGACAGCCAGTCCGACCTCAATACCCAGTGCTCGTAATCTCACCGCCGTTTCCAGCGGTTCCTGCACCGCCTCGAGATGAAAGATGATTCGCCGCGCGCCTTCTTGCGCCAGCGCGATGAAATATTCTTCAGGCCGGCAGACCATCAGATGGGCTTCCCAGTCCACCCGGGGATGAACTTTCAGCATGTCCTCCAACCCGACGCTGGAGGCCGGCACGAAAAAGCCGTCCATAATGTCCAGTTGCAGCCAGCGGCTGAAACCTTGTGCCTGCGCTATCAACGCCCGCAGCGTGAGCGGGTCGTTGCTGAGGACCGCCGGTACCACGCGGCGAACCGGCATCATAACTCTCTCAACATGGCGCGTGCCGGGGCGCCATCCGAGTTTTCTATTTTCAGCGGCAGGCAAATCAGTTCGTAATCGCCGGCATTAATGCCGTTCAAATCCAGCCCTTCGATGATGGCCACTCCCGCTGCCATCAAAGCGTGGTGGGCGGGATGACCGGGTGCTTCGAAAAGGTCCACCGACGGGCAGTCTATTCCCACCAGCCGAATGCCTAGTTTGATAAGGGCCTGCGCGCCCTCCCCGGTGAGCGAGCAAAAAGAAGTATCGAACTCCTCTGTGCAATCAGCCGCTCCATCTCCGGTAGCAATCAGCAGGCGCGTCACGCCTTCCAGCGGCCAGCGGGCGATTTCCTCCGGCCCGATGCGTGTAGCGCCGTTCAGCCGCACTACTCGCGCCTGCCCTGCCAGGGCTTCAAGTTCAAGTTTGTCTACTCCGCAGCCGCCGGGTAGAAAATGGCAGGGCGCATCCAGATGAGTGCCGGAATGCACGCTGAGTCTCATCCCGCTAATGCGATAATCCCCCGCATCCCGGGTGTTGATTTCCACCGGAACATCACCAGGCCACACCGTCATGCCGCTGCGTAAAACACGCGTGATGTCGTAAATGCGTTTATTTTTCTCCAGCTTGGGTCTCCCTGCCCGGTTCTTCGGCTGGCGGCAAAACACCAGGCGTCTTTTTGCCTTGCCGTGCGTCCGCGCTAATTCTGTCTTCCATCACCCGGCAGAATACCTCTACCACCTTGGGGTCGAACTGCGTCCCGGCACAGCGCCTGAGCTCCTGTAATCCGTCTTCAAAGGTGAATTGAACGCCGTAAGGGCGTGGGGAGGTCATGGCGTCGAAAGCGTCCGCCACGGCCATTATACGCGCTTCCATAGGTATGTTTTCGGATTTTAATCCCGTGGGATACCCGCTGCCGTTGTATTTCTCATGATGGAATTGCAGTGCCGGCATACATTGTTCCATATCCGCCACATGCTTCAGTATCTCGGCTCCCAAGTCGGGGTGTTTGCGCATGAACGACCATTCCTTTTCGTCAAGTGGACCCGGTTTGTTGAGAATGCCGTCGCTGATTCCTACCTTGCCGATATCGTGCAACAATCCGGCGGTGCGCAGCCGGTCTATCCGCTCCGGCGGCATATCAAGAGCCTGCCCCATGATGACCGCATACTCGCTCACCTTTTTGGCATGCCCGTAGGTGCTGTTATCCTTGGCATCCACGATGGCCGCCAGGGCGTAGACGAAACTCATCGATTTTGCCTGCCGCGAAGCATTCTCCTGCCCGTTTTCAATCGCCTGTCCCTCCGGCTTTTCGACTGCGGCATAGGTGCGGCTCCCCCCGTCGCGTTTGGCACGGTACATGGCGGCGTCGGCACAGTGTACGATGCCTTCGCGGTTAACGGAATCCTCCGGCCAGCCGGCGACTCCTGTGCTGACAGTGACGGGCATCCCCTTGGAACTGGTCATAGATTCGATGGTCTTGCGCATGCGTTCAGCCACCTTGAGCGCCCCTTCCACCTTTGTCTCCGGCAATATTACGGCAAACTCGTCGCCGCCGTAGCGGAAAGCCAGGTCGATATTGCGGATGGAAAGAGTGATAGCCTGTCCGACGCGGCGCAGCACCTGGTCGCCGGCCAGGTGTCCGTAGATATCGTTGTAGGATTTAAATAAATCCAAATCCATAAATATGAGCGAAAATGAACCGCCAAGGCGCAGGCCTCTGGCTATCTCCTGTTCCAGCCGCTCATGAAAATGGCGGTGATTGTACAACCCGGTCAGGTCATCCATATTAGCGCGGGCACTGACCTGGGCGAAAAGGTGGGCGTTCTCGACAATCACGCCTGCCTGCCGGGTGATATCGGAAACGATGGCTAAATCTCCATGTGAGAATAGTCTCCCGCGCGGCTTCTTGCCCATCACCAGGATACCGACGATGCGTTCCTGGCTCATCATGGGATAAAGCAGCCCGACATCCGCCGCAGTAAGCTGCTCCCTTTCAGTCTGCCACAACCCGCGCAACTCCGGAATGCCGTCCATGCGCCCGGGGTCGAAAGCCATGTTTTTTTCAGCCATCCAGGTTATAATCAGGCTTTCGGAACTCAACTCGAATCCATATCCGGCAGACTGCCCTTTGGGCCAGGTGTAGCGCACCTTGTATTCGCCGCTTTCTTCCACCTGCAGCATCAACCAGGCCCATTCAATCTTCAAGGCATCGCACAGTGAAGGGAGCATCTCGTCCGCCAGTTCTTCCAGGTTGAGGATGTGTCCCATTTTGCTTTTAAAATCCTGCAGTATCTGCCTGGATTTATAGGTGGTGGGATAAAAAATCATATCCACCGCCAGCTGGATCGCCTGTTTGAGCGGCCTGGCGACGGTGGCCAGAAGCAGTACTATGACCGCGCCGAACAGGATAAGCCCTGCCTGCGGCTGCCCCGGAAAAAGGCGAAAGACGAGTAAAATGGCGCCGGTGGATATGCCGGCTATCAGCACCGCCGTGAACGTATAAGCCAAAAACACGCGTAGTGCCATCTTGATGTCCAGCAGATTGAAGCGCGAAATGGCATAGGTGATGATGAGCGCGTTGATGAAGGAACCCAGATGGTCCAGCGGCAGGTGCTGCACGCTGGGGATGATGTTGGTAAGCGTCAAGGCCACCAACACGCACCAACCCGCCACCAGATAGAGCGTGCGGTTGCGCTGTACCGGGTCATTGGAACGCCGGTATTTACCTCCCAGCAAGGCGATAACCAGCGCCGAAAGGGCTACGCCCAACCCGCTGATTATATACTGGGTATATCCCAGCGAATAATATACGACGCCGTCAACCACGTACGAATACTCAACGATATAACCCGATAACGAAAGTACCGCCAGGGCTATCAGCCCCAGATATCCGGCGTAGAGGATGATGTTGTTTTTGTTTTCGGTATATACCAGGGTAAATTTGTAGTATGCTATCAGCGTCCAGACCAGGAGTACCACCAGGATTTGGTTCCATAAAAGAGTCTGTTCCGCCGGGGCGTCGAGATGGAGCATGAAAGAAGAAAAACTCCACAGCCCGGCCACCGCCAGGAAGTAAACGAAGTACTGATTGACCTTGCGCTTAGCCTGGGTCAGCGCGAGAGCAACCAGCAGGACGTAGAATCCTGAGGTGATGAGCGGTATCAGGGCATAAATATTCAAACCTGATTCCTTGAACCAGGACCGCCGCGGTTTCCACCGATTATTTTGTCAGTCCTCTTCCTTTATACCGCGCCATTATGAGTAATAGGCGCAGCTTTTGTCAATAATACTTTTGACTATTGGGGGGTTTCCCCTCTCAATATATATAATACTCCCTCTCCGCTGGAGAGTGAGTAGCCCCCAGGTGTCATCCTGGAGGCCATGAAGAATGGCCGAAGGATCTTGACGGGTGGGGCGTCCTTTTCCGGGTACCGATTGCCGCTTCGCTGCGCTCCAGCATGACACGAAAGAGTAGCCCCAGGTGTCATCCTGGAGGCCATGAAGAATGGCCGAAGGATCTTGCGTGGGGGGCGTCTTTTCCGGGTACCGATTGCCGCTTCGCTGCGCTCCAGCATGACACTAAAGAGTAGCCCCCAGGTGTCATCCTGGAGGCCATGAAGAATGGCCGAAGGATCTTGACGGGTGGGGCGTCCTTTTCCGGGTACCGATTGCCGCTTCGCTGCGCTCCAGCATGACACGAAGGAGCAGTCCAATGGTGTCATCCTGGAGGCCATGAAGAATGGCCGAAGGATCTTGACGGGTGGGGCGTCCTTTTCCGGGTACCGATTGCCGCTTCGCTGCGCTCCAGCATGACACGGTAGTGTGGGTAGCGGGGCGGCGGATGAGGCGTAAAACTACCAGTAACGCTTGATATCAGCCGCGATGCGCTCGAACAGGGGCGGCACCGCACCCTCAGCTCCCAGCGTAACCATGGAGTTTATCATGCCGTAAAACCGCTTGACCTCAGCCACTGTATAGCCCAGAGATGTCAAATAACAGGTGAAATATTCACCGCCGGGGAAATTGGCCGAACTGGTAACCATGTGCCCGATGGCGATAATCCCCTCTTCCGCTTCCTCGCTGGTCATGGTGTCATGTTTCCAGTGCAGCCCGCTGCCTTCCAGCCCGTGACCGGCGCAATCTGCCTCCACCCTGGTATTGGGTGCCAGGTAAAACTGGAAGCAGGCGAAGGTATCCGGCGCGGCCCTTTGTATCAGTTCCGCCGTCTCGGTGATGCTTTCTCTGGTTTCCCCGGGGAAACCCACCACCACGTTGAAATTGGTGACAATGCCCAGTTCACGCGCACGCTCAGCTACCGCCACGCCTGCATCGGCCCGGTCCTCGCGCCCCATCGAACGCGGCATGC
>CAZPAL010000013.1:0-15587 GCA_964584525.1 uncultured Dehalococcoidales bacterium
GAAAAAGCACTAGCGATACTGGGAAAGGTCGGTATCGAGTATATGTTGGACCTCATCAGGGATGACCTTGCAACCCTGGGGGTCGAGTACGACTGCTGGTTCAGCGAACAAAGCCTGTTTGCCAGCGGGCAGTATGAAAAGGTGCTGGGCCTGTTGCGGGAAAAAGGGTATCTAGCTGAGCGGGAAGGGGCTATCTGGTTCGTTTCAACCGCGCTTGGGGAAGACAAGGATAACGTTGTCGTGCGCAGCGACGGCACCGCTACCTATTTTGCCACCGACATCGCCTACCATCACAACAAATTCGTTGAGCGTGGTTTGGATAGGGTAATCGACATCTGGGGAGCAGACCACCAGGGACACGTGTCGCGCATGGGAGCGGTGCTGGGAGCGATGGGTATAGACCCGGCGCGCTTGAGCGTAATCATTTCCCAGTTGGTAACTCTGCGGCGGGGCGGCGAGAGCGTGCGTGTTTCCAAGCGCAGCGGGGAGATGATAACCCTTCGCGAAGTGATGGATGAAGTTGGCGCCGATGCTTGCCGCTTCTTCTTTTTGGCGCGCTCGGCGGACAGCCAGATGGATTTTGACCTGGAACTGGCCCGCAAGGAGTCTGCTGAAAACCCGGTGTATTATGTGCAGTATGCCCACGCGCGCATCGCCAGCATTTTACGCCTGGCTGTGGAAGAAGAAATCAACTGGAAAGATGCTGAATGCAGCGGGTACAGGGAAGAGTCCGAAATGGTTCTTATACGCAAGATGCTGGAGTTGCCTGAAATCATCGAACTGGCATCCCGCAACCTGGCTCCGCATCACCTGCCGCATTATGCACAGGAACTGGCTACGGCGTTCCACAGCTTTTACAAGCAGTGCCGGGTAATTTCGAAAGATAACCCAGAGCACAACGCATCCCGGCTACAACTGGCGGCGGCGGCCCGTGTGGTGCTGTCACGCACGCTGCGGCTGATGGGTATGACCGCCCCGGAAAAAATGTAAGACTAGATGACCAGGCAGGTCACTGTGCGGGAGATGCCCGGCACGCCGTGCACCCGGTTGGTGACAGCCTCGCCGATGTCATTGAGCGTTTCGGCGCTCATGACCGCGATGAGGTCGTAAGGACCGGTGACTGTATCCACCGAAACCATACCCTTCATTTTCTTCAGGGCAGCCATGACACCCTTATTTTTGCCTACCGATGTTTCGATAAGGATAAACGCCTTTGCAGCCATGGATGCCTCCTTTTTTAAAAGACGGATGAGTGAAACCCGGAGGATAGCTGGATTATAATTAGCCGCGAGGCGCCTGTCAAATGGTGGAGCGGTAGCGCGGGAGGGGTTTTTCAGATACAATGGCCTGGTTGCTGTAGTAGGAGATTTTTTGCCGAAGCTGAATTACCCACATCTGGTGGACCCCGTTTTACTACGCCTGCGGGCACAAGTGCCGGAATTCGCCGGCATGCCGGCCGGCGGCTCGGTGCTGGATGTGTGTTGCGGAACGGGGGCGCAGGTATATGAGTATGCCGCCCGCGGTATGGTTGCGCATGGGCTGGATATCAGTCCTGAAATGCTGGGTCTGGCGCGGCGGAACGGAGCCCCTCAATTTAAATACCAACCAACCTTTCATCTGGCCGATGCGGCTTGCATGCTGTTCAAGGACAATCTCTTTGACTATGTTTCCATCACTCTAGCCTTGCATGACAAGAACGCAGTCCTCCAAGACAGTATCGTTGGCGAGATGAAAAGGGTGGTGAAAAAGGGCGGTAGTCTCATTCTGGTGGATTATAACGCTCCGGCTCCGCGCAACATTGCCGGATTACTGGTGAGGACCATAGAGTTTGCGGCGGGCGGGGACTACGCCCGCAATTACTCATCATACCTGAAAATGGCCGGGTTGAGGGGCATTCTGTCGCGCCATAGCCTGACGGCAGAAAAGGTGCGGGCTATAAAATCAGCGGTATTCTGCATGGTCTCGTGCCTCCCTGTCTGAACAGTTTGTGCTAATCCTGCCTGATAGTAGTATAATAGGGTGGTTTATGTTACAAACAAACGTAGCCCAACTTTTAAGGAGCGCTATCGGGACGGAGCGCAGCATGTCTATCGACGATGATTTGGAGATAGCCGGATTGGGCATGAGTCACGTCTCCGGTTTGTTAAGACTGGTGCGCACCAACCGCAGTATTTTAGCTAAAGGATATTTGAAGACCGGGCTGGTACTGGAGTGCGCCCGCTGCCTGGAGGAGTATCATTGCCCGTTGGAGTTTTTCATCGAAGAGGAGTTTTTCCCGGTCCTTGAAGTTGCCAGCGGCCTGGCAGCCGAACAGGAATACGAGGCGGGAGACCTGATTATCGATGAAGATTTTCAACTGGACATTTCCGAAGCTGTGCGCCAGTACGCGGTGATGAATATGCCTATGAAACCCCTGTGCCGGCTGGACTGCGCCGGGATTATCATAAATAACCAAAAAAGAGAAATGGAGTAAACCAATGGCCCCACTACCCAAGAAAAAAACACCTGCCTCCCGACAAGCTCAGCGGCGCAGCCAAATCAAGCTGTCGGCTATCGCCCTGGTTGAGTGCTCACAGTGTCGCACTCCCCGCCCGTCGCACATAACCTGCCCCAACTGCGGCATATATGACGGCCGGCAGGTCGTGGACGTTGACGCCAAAACCGCCAAGAAAAAGAAAACTGAATAGGCGCGGGTAAAAAACAGTCCTATGTTATCCGGCAACACAGCGGTTGTTTTTACAGGCCAGGGTTCACAGTATGTCGGCATGGGAAAAGACCTCTACGAGACCTACGCCGCGGCCAAGCAGATGTTTGAAATGGCTGACCGGCTGACGGGTATCAGCCTTTCGAAGTTGTGCTTCAATGGTCCACTCGATGAACTCACCGCTACCGTCAACGTTCAGCCTGCCATCGTAACATTCGGTTTGGCGGTGCTGGCGGTGCTGGAGAATGCGGGAAGGCCCTACGCGCCGGCTTGTTTCGGCGGTCACAGCCTGGGCGAGTATACGGCGCTGGCGGCCGCTGGAGCGTTCAGTTCTGACAGTGCTGTCAGTCTTTCCCGTATTCGCGGCCAATTGATGCAACAGGCGGCGGATAAACAAGCGGGAGGCATGATGGCTGTTTTAGGACTGTCGGAACATGCCGTCAGCGAAATCGCTCGCGAAGCCGGGGTTTATATCGCGAACTGCAACTGTCCCGGTCAGACAGTCATCAGCGGGGACGTCGACAAATTTCCAAGGGTGGCGGAACTGGCTAACGAACGCGGTGCCATCAAAGCCGTGCGTCTTCAGGTCAGCGGGGCGTTTCACAGCCCGTTCATGCAAAGCGCGGCTGATGGGCTGGCACGCGAGGTGTCTGCGGTTATAATACGCCAGGCCCTCGTGCCGGTGGTGGCCAACACCAGTGCTCTGCCTGTCTCAACCCCGTTGGAAATACGGGAGGAGCTTGTCAAACAGGTTTGCCACACGGTGCAATGGCAACGCTCGGTTGAATACATGATGCAGCAGGGAGTAGATACCTTTATTGAAATTGGACCTGGCAAGATATTGACCGGGTTGATACGGCGTATCAACCGCGACGTCGTTACTTATTGCCTCTCGGACGTTCCAACCCTTGAGGAATTCCTGAACATGGAAAGAGAATGATGGATTTAAGCGGGAAGGTAGTTTTGGTTACCGGCGCCAGCCGGGGTATCGGTAAGGCCGTCGCGGGCAAGATGGCGACGCACGGCGCGTTGCTGGCAGTCAACAATATGGATATGGAAACTGCCCGTTCAGCCGCCGACGACATCATCGCCTCGGGTGGTACAGCCATGGCGGTGTGCGCTGATGTTACCGATGGCGAAGCGGTCAACGGCATGATAGAGGCTGTCGTGGCTTATTACGGACGGTTGGATGTGCTGGTCAACAATGCCGGCATCACGCGCGACCAGCTCTTGATACGCATGAGTGACGACGATTGGGACATGGTTCTCGGCGTCAACCTGAAAGGCGCTTTCTTATGCACCCGGGCTGCCTTGAGGCCGATGATTAAAAACCGCTGGGGACGGGTTATCAGCATTGCCAGCATTGTCGGTATCACCGGAAACGCCGGCCAGGCAAATTATGCTGCTTCAAAAGCCGGGCTGATTGGCTTCACGCGCTCCGTGGCCAGGGAGGTTGCCTCGAGGGGTATCACCGCCAATGCCATTGCCCCGGGTTTCATCGAAACCGATATGACCTCTGCTCTTTCGGAAGACCAGCGCGGTGAGATTGCAGCCCGCATCCCGCTGGGTTGCCTGGGACAGCCATCTGACGTAGCCAGTTTGGCCTCCTTTCTGGCGTCGGATGAAGCGCGTTATATTACCGGCCAGGTGATATGCATAGACGGCGGGCTGGGAAGTGCTTAGATAAATACACCCGCGAAAGACACAGGGCCAATTTGATGAGTGGGGAAAGAAGAAAGGCCAGGGGACTCGCCCTTCAGGCGTTGTACGAAATCGATTGCGCGGGTCATTCTGTGGCGGATGTCACGGCCAATCTGCTGCGAGAAGGCATCATTTCACCCGACAACACCGCCTTCGGGCACCGCCTGGTTACGGGTGTGATGGATAACCTTGAACGCATAGATGAAAAGATAGCTTCTTTCGCTCCCGCCTGGCCGATAGGCCAGATGGCAATGGTAGACCGCAGCATCCTGCGCATAGCCATCTACGAGATGGTTATCGAAGGTTCCGCTCCGGTGGGTGTGGTGATAAATGAAGCTGTCGAACTGGCCAAAGCCTTCGGCAGTGAAAGCTCTCCACGTTTTATCAATGGGGTTCTCAGTTCCGTGAGCCACCTGACTTCACGCTAAAAAGAGAGGCGAATTATGGCTACTATTTACGAACGCGTCAGAAAAGTCACTATCGCTCAACTGGAAATCAAGGAATCACAAATCTCAGCAGTTTCCAGCTTTGCCGGTGACCTGGGAGCAGATTCGCTTGACATGGTAGAGCTCATCATGGCATTCGAAGAGGAGTTCACCACCCCCGAACGCCGGATTTCCATTCCCGATGAAGACGCCGAGAAGATAGTCACGGTACACGACGCGGTTGAATACCTGCGCAAGCTGGGTGTTACCGATTTTCAGCCTGCGCCGAAGCCGGTGGAGAAGCCGGGCTTCAAGCCTGTTCTCCCCAGACCCATCCAGGGTAAACCACTGCCTCCGCGGCCTGCCGATAGCAAACCCGTTGCCCAACAACCGGGCGCTCAGACCGGAACTCCCACCGCCCGCAGGGGAAGGCGGCGGGACCGTCGCAGCGGATACGACCGCCAATCACGCAATACGTTAGCACCCGGACAGGTGCGCAGCTCCCCACCAAACCCAACCGGTCAACCTCCTGCCAAGCCGGAAACCAAAGACCCTGCCGGCTAGCACAAAGCGGGTGGGGCTATCGAGCGCAACAAATCCAGCAGAGTGTCCTGCCAGTTCGAGTCCGGGGATGCGATGTCCAATCTGACCTGATAATAGCTGATGCGCACCCCGCGCCGTATTTTGAGGGGATTGTTCAAATCGAAAGGGATGCCCGGCGCGCGGCGCAAAACGATATATTCGCCCTCCCGCGTAACCGAAACCACCCCGGCCTGCACTGCCAACACCCTTACACGCACGACAAAGATCAGTTGCGTCACCTCGAGCGGTGCCTTGCCGAAGCGGTCCCTCATTTCGGCCAGCATCTCGTCAACTTCTTCCTCGTCGCGGCAGGCTGCCATGCGCTGATACATTCCCAGCCGGGAATCAGTGTCCTGGATGTACGACTCCGGCAAATAAGCGGCCAATGGCAAATCGATACCGGGTGGCGACAGCCGCAGCCGGGGAGTCAGGGGTTTACCGGCGCTGACCGCGTTCCGGCTGGACTTGATGTCCTCCACTGCCTCTGCCAGCACCCGGGTGTAAAAACTGAATCCGACGGCGTTGATATGGCCGCTCTGGCTGGCTCCCAGGATGTTTCCCGCTCCGCGTATTTCCAAATCTTTCATCGCCAGGCTAAACCCGGCGCCCAATTCGGTAGCTTCATAGATAGTTCTCAGGCGTTTGTCTGCGTCAGGTTTCAGGTTTTTGCCCCTGTCATAAAGAAAATAGGCATAAGCCAGATTGGACGCCCGGCCCACTCTCCCCCTGAGCTGGTAGAGTTGGGTCAGCCCCAGTTTGTCAGCCTGGTTGATGATAAGCGTATTGGCGTTGGGCACGTCCAGCCCGCTTTCGATGATGGTGGTGCATACGAGCACATCCAGTTTACCGGCTACGAAATCGGACATGACTTTTTCCAGTGATTCCTCCGGCATCTGGCCGTGCCCGATACCGATTACGGCCTCTGGAACAAGCCGGCGGATTTTATCGGCAATCATCATGATGCTCTGAACGCGGTTGTGTACCAGATAGACCTGACCGTTACGTTCCAGTTCCCGGATGATGGCTTCCCGTATCAAAGTCTCGTCATATTCAGCCACGAGAGTGCGGATCGGCAGCCTTTCCTCCGGCGGGGTTTCGATGATGCTCATATCCCTGACTCCGGCCAGCGACATATGCAATGTTCGAGGTATCGGGGTAGCGCTCAGCGTAAGCACATCCACTTCCTGGCGCATCTTTTTCAGATGCTCCTTGTGCTTCACTCCGAAACGCTGTTCTTCATCGATTACCAGCAAACCCAGGTCTTTGAAGGCAACATCTTTCTGCAGCAGGCGATGGGTGCCGATAACGATATCCACAGTCCCGTCAGCCAACCCTTTGAGCGCTTCGTTTTGTTCCCTGCCGCTGCGGAAGCGGCTTAGCAACTCGACATTTACCGGAAACAATTCCAGGCGCTCTTTGAAAGTCTGAAAATGCTGCTGCGCTAGTACCGTGGTGGGCACCAGCACCGCCACCTGCTTGCCGTCCATAACGGCTTTAAAGGCGGCGCGCAGCGCCACCTCTGTCTTACCGTAGCCGACGTCCCCGCAGATGAGCCGGTCCATGGGTTTGGAACGGGCCATGTCTTCTTTTACTTCGGCGATAGCACTGAGCTGGTCGGGTGTCTCCACGAAGGGAAAAGCGCTTTCCATCTCCATCTGCCACAGGCCGTCTTCGGAATAGGCAAACCCGGGTTGAATTTCCCGGTACGCATATAGCTCCAACAATTCACGGGCAATATCTTCAGCCGCTTTCCTGGCTCGATCCTTACTCCGGATCCATTCCACGCTGCCCATACGGTTGAGGGCGGGAGGGGTGTCGGAGGCGCCGATATAACGTTCCAAACGGTCAATCTGGTCGGTAGGAACGTACAGCCGGTCGTCACCGGCGTATTGGACCAGCAGATATTCGCGAGACTGGCCGCTGCTGGCAAGTTTGGTGATACCCTTGTATCTGCCGATTCCATGTTCGATGTGGACGACGTAGTCCCCCGGTTGGATGTTGAACAACTGGCGGCGCTTGGCTACCGCTCTACGCCGCTGAGTACGTTTTATCTTGGTGAAACCGAATAATTCCTTGTCTGTGACCAGACACAGCGCATCGCCGATGCACCATCCCCCTGAAAGTATCCCCAGGACGACGCTGATGCTTCCCGCCACGGGGATTTCGGTAATCTCGTTTGTGAGGTGAACAGGCGTTAACCCCTTGCCCAGCATTTCGCATAAACGCGGTGCCTGTTGCGAAACGGCTACCCGGGTTGTTTGCGAGCCGCTTTGGGCGCTCTTTAGCCAGCGTTCCACTCCCAACCGGCTTTCCGGAATGGGCTCGAACCCCAGTTTGATAATCCCTTTTTCCCCGCTCGATCTCCAGTTGACCATCTCCAGGCACAGGCGGTCAGCCACAGCCGGAAAAATCTCTTCCCATTGAAAATACGGCGGTGGAGGAACCTCCTCCGGGTTCGGTTGTTCTGCTTTATCCGCCAGCAGGCGATGGGCTTCTGTATCCAAAAAATCGGCTTCACGCCGCATATCTTGACGGTCTTCCAACACGAGGCATCCATCAGGCGAAAGATAACTTAGGAGATGGTCATGATTAAAAAGCGGGGAGTAAAGGTACTGCTCGGCCGGCCCGCGGGTTTGTTGCACTGCCTCTGTTCGTTGATGGTCTGCCCCGGCATTTTCGGGTCTCGTCCTGCTGAAAACCGGGGCGATTATGCTGGCTGCGCCGATACGGATTTCTTCCACCCCCGCCAGCGACTTTTGCGTCTCGGTGTTGAAGTAGCGTAGCGTTTCGACTGTACTGCCAAAAAATTCAATCCTGACCGGATTCATGGCCGTGGGTGGGTAAATGTCCACGATTCCACCCCGCCGACCGGTTTGCCCGGGTAATTCGACCAGCGGGTTTTGTTCATATCCCAGATTGGCCAGCACCGACATCAGCTTCAGAGGCTCGATTTTCATTCCAGGTTTCAAGGTAAAAACCGCGCCTCTGAATACCTCTGCGGCGGGCCGCTTTTGAAGCAGGGCTGCCGCCGAAGCCACCACCAGCGGCGTTTCTGCCGGGTTGAGCATGGCCGAAAGGCAACGCAGGGTTTCCATCTCGCTGGCGCTGTCGGGAAGCAAGGTTCTGTAAGGTAGAACGGCTGGTTCAGGCAACAGCCGGACATTAGCTTCCGGTAGCCAGAGTGCCAGTTGTTCAGCCAGATTGCCGGCTGTATCAGGTCGAGCTGTCAGCGCCAGCATGGGGCGCTTGAGGTCGCGAAAGAGAGAGGCCAACAGAAATGGGCGCGCCTCTTCCAGCACCCAGGCTCTAGTGCCTCTCGAGGAGAGAACCTGCCGGTAGCCGGCAACGCGCTCTGAATACGACAGCAAACCTTCTATTCTCATCGATAAACGCCAAAATGAGCCGGCTCCCGGGGAGCCAGCCCTTTTTATTATTCTAACAGATATCCGCTATCTTTATTTTATGAACGAGATTTAATAATTTGCGTTGTTCAGTCAGGGCTGGGCTTGCTATAATAGACCGGCTAATTATTGATGCTATGAAGAATATTACACCCTACAGGCGCATCGTGCTCAAGTTTGGCACCAACCTGCTCACGGCCGGCGGCGACCACCTCGATACCGAATATATGTCGGGTCTGGTGCGCCAGGTGGCGGCGCTGGCGCACAGCGGCGTTGAAATCATCATCGTGTCGTCCGGGGCGGTGGCGGCGGGACGCCACAAACTTGGGGAAAGAACCCTCAAAGGAATCCCCTTCAAGCAGGTGCTGGCCTCGGTGGGCCAAAGCCGGCTGATGAAGGTTTACGAAGACCTCTTCGACGAACACGGCATAACCGTGGCTCAAGCCTTGCTCACCCGCCAGGACATATCAGACCGGGCCGGTTATCTCAACGCCCGCAACACGCTGCTGGCCCTGATGGAACTGGGTGTGGTAACGGTAGTCAACGAGAATGATGTGGTAGCCATAGACGAATTGGACACCGGGCGCTTCGGGGATAACGACCACCTGTCGGCTATGGTAGCCAGCCTGGTGGATGCCGACGCTCTCATTATTCTGAGCGATATCGCCGGCCTTTACACCGCCGACCCACATACCCATCCTGAAGCCTGCCTGATACCGGAAGTAGCCCGTATCGACCGCGAGGTTGAGATGATGGCTTCGGGTGCGGCCAGCAAATTCGGTACGGGCGGTATGCTGACTAAAATAGACGCAGCCCGGCAGGCAACCGCCGCCGGTATCACCGTAATTATCGCCAGCGGCCGTGAGGATAATATAATCCTTCAGTTGATGTCCGGTAAACCCTCAGGCACCCGCTTTTTGCCTTCGTCCAGCAAAAGGGAAAGCCGCCAGCGCTGGATGCTTTCCGGCCTGCGCACCATGGGCAAGATTACGCTGGATCAAGGCGCTGTCCGCGCGCTGGTTGAACAGAAGAAAAGCCTGCTGGCGGCCGGAGTAACGGCGGTCAGCGGGGCCTTCCGGCGTGGCGATGTGCTGGACCTGATGGGCCCCACCGGGGAACGCATCGGCTCCGGGCTGGCTAATTACCCGTCAGAGGACGTCCTCATCATCCAAGGCGCCCAATCGACAGAAATCGCCGGGCTCCTGGGGCATGACTACGGGCCGGAAGTGATACACCGCAACAATCTGGTTATACTGATGGAGGGTTGATGACAACCGGAAAACTATATCACGCCTACGACGGTCAAATGGTAATGGACGTGGACTACCGACTGTTTGACGACAGCGCTAATAACTGGTGGGGGGAACTGACCCTTTCCGACTACAAGCGCATCTCCGACGGGGACGGGTATTTTATCGAACTGGCAGACGGCCGCCGCGGCAGATGCTTTCTCACCAAGAAAGTGAATAAAGCGGTTTCGGGGTTGTTGCCACTATATTGTTACCGGTTTCGCGGCAACGGAACCCTTGGCAAGCCCTAGCCCCAGATGATTCCGATTAGCAGTATCACCAGGCCGACGGCAATCGATAGGATACCGCCGATTTTCAGGGCCTCAGGCTCGGGCCGGATGGGGGAGCGTTCGAGGAATTCCCTGACGTCCATGCGGTTGGAAAGGGCTTCGTAATACCTGCGGGTTTCGGCGCGCCCCCAGAACAAGGCAATGATGCCGATAAGAATAAACGCCGCGCCGATTGCTATCGGAATCCAGTTGTGCATGGCCTGGTTGCCGCCTGTTTCAGATTTCGCTCCGTCATTAATATAGCACAGGTTATTCAGCCCTGCACAGCCAGGCTGATTCTTGAAGCGGACAGAGCTTTGCGCTAATCTATGCTAAGCAACATGGGAGGCTGGAAGATATGTCAACCGTTCGCCCGGAACTTGAGTTAAAAATCCGTCAGGCCAGAACGGCCGCCAGGCGGCTGGCCTGCGTATCCGAAATAGCCAGGAACCAAGCGCTTGACTTCATCAGCCAGGAAATCGAGCGCAGCCAGGCGGAAATACTGGAAGCCAACCGGCAGGATTATCTGGCCGCTGAATCATCAGGCATGAGCTTGAGCATGCTTGACAGGCTGCATCTTACGCCGGAAAGGTTGGCGGGAATGGCGCACGACGTGCTGTCCATCGCCGCTCTTCCCGACCCTCTGGGCGAATTCATTGAGACGCGCACCCTCCCTAACGGGTTGATGCTGGCGAAAAAGCGCGTGCCGCTGGGGGTAATTGCCGCTATCTATGAAAGCCGTCCCAATGTAACCGTTGACATCTCGACGCTGTGCCTGAAATCCGGCAATGCCGTCGTGCTGCGCGGTGGCAAGGAGACGTTGAAATCCAATCAGGCACTGACTAAAATTGTCCGGCAGGGGCTCGAACGCGCCGGTCTGCCGCTGGACGCCGTACAGTTGATAGAAGATACCGACCGTGCGTTGGTAGCGGAGATGCTCGTCATGAGGGGCAAGATTGATCTGGTCATACCCCGCGGCGGGGCAGGGCTTATCAATTATATCCGCGACAATGCGCTTGTGCCGGTGGTGGCCGGGGGGGTCGGCGTTTGTCACACCTACATCGATAAATCCGCCGTCGTCGCTATGGGGGTGGATATCGTTTACAACGCCAAGGTTCAACGGCCGACGGTGTGTAACGCGCTGGATACCATCCTGGTGCATGCCGATATCGCCGGGGCTTTCCTCCCGGCTGCGGCGGCCAGACTCGGGGCAGCCGGTGTCGAGATGCGTTGTGACGCTCGTTCACTTGAAATCGTAAGAGCATCGACCGGAGTTAAAGCGGTAGCTGCTGAACCCGGCGATTTCGGCCGCGAATTCTTGGACCTCATTGCCTCTATTAGATTAGTGGATTCGCTTGACGAGGCACTGGAGCATATCACCCGCTACGGCTCCGGCCATTCAGAGGCCATCGTAACCGGTGACTATGACACAGCCTTGCGCTTTTTGAATGAAGTTGACGCTGCTTGTGTATATGTCAACGCCAGCACCCGCTTCACCGACGGCGGGCAGTTCGGGATGGGAGCTGAACTGGGTATCAGCACCCAGAAGATGCACGCCCGCGGCCCGCTCGGCCTGAGGGAAATTACCAGTTACAAATGGCTTGTTTTCGGGACGGGCCAAGTCAGGCCTTGACCGGGCGGCGTCAGGCGATGTTTTGTATGGCTGCCTGCTGCGCCTGGAAAAGCTGCTGGATGCCTTTTTCAGCCAGCGTCAGGATAGCGTCCAGCGTATGTCGGGTGTAGGGTCTGGTTTCGGCCGTGCCCTGCACTTCAACCAGCGTCCCGCTGCCGGTCATGACGACGTTGAAATCAGCCTCGGCGCTGCAATCCTCGTCATAGCACAAGTCAAGCAAGACTTCACCCGCTGAAACGCCTATACTGGTAGCCGCCAGCTTATCCTTGAGGGGAATGGCCGGCATCAATCCCATGTTGACCATGTTCTTAAAAGCCTGGTACAAAGCTACGTAGGAGCCGGTGATAGCCGCTGTACGCGTTCCGCCATCAGCCTGCAGCACATCGCAATCCACGATGAGGTTCCGTTCGCCCATTTCCTTCAAATCTGTCACCGCCCGCAGTGAGCGTCCGATGAGACGCTGAATCTCGTGGCTGCGCCCGGATATCCTGCCCTTGGTGGAGTCCCGCTGGTTACGCGTCATAGTAGCTCTGGGCAGCATCGAATACTCAGCGGTCACCCAGCCGGTGCCGCTGCCCTTCAGAAAGAAAGGCACCTTGTCTTCAACCGAGACCGAACAAACCACCCGTGTCTTCCCCAGTTCAATCAGAGCCGAACCTTCGGCATAGGTTAAAAACCCGCTGGTGATGTGTACTGCGCGAAGCTGGTCGAAGGCGCGCCCATCGATGCGTTTCAAAATCGTCGTCTTTCTTAGCGTTAATCCGGCAGGCCAAGTATAACATCGCCCGCTGACAGGCGCAATCTAAATAGCGTTTTACCCGGAGAAGGGCTTATCTGGCTAAAAGGTATTCATTGAGCCAGCTCAGCGCGGTCTCCGCTGCTTGCTGGCGTATCTGCCGTCGCGTACCCTGAAAAACATGCCTGCAAGAGAACACCCGGGAACCGTCGGCCAGCCCCAGGTAAAACAATCCCATCGGCTTCTGCTGCCCTTCGCCCCCCGGGCCGGCCAGGCCGGTGTCGGATATACAGACATCGGCTCTCAGCAGCGTCAGCCCTCCTGCCGCCATCTCTTCGGCCACCTGGAAACTCACCGCTCCAAAGGCTCTCAGTGTTTCGTCCTTTACTTTGAGTAGTGATATTTTAATCAAATTATCATAAGCGACAACCCCACCCAGATAGTAGCGCGAACAGCCGGGAATGGAGGTTATCAGTTGCGAAATCAGGCCGCCGGTGGCTGATTCGGTGACACCAAGCCGCAACCCCCGAGTGACCAGCCGCTCTCCCACCAGACACGCCAGGTTTGACCCGGCGGTGCCACCACTCCCCACACCTTCTTTACCATACAATGGAGGCGTGTTATCATCCATATAACAGGAGTATAGCTTAAATCAGCAGAAAATTCAGCCATGCCGGACCCGCATCAGGAGGAATATTTTGTCACGACTATATGTCAGGATAATCCCCAACGCCCACATTAACCAGGTCGTGGGAGTGGCGGAAGGAGTATGGAGTATAAAAGTCAGCGCCCCGCCCGTCCAAGGCAAGGCCAACACCGAACTGGTGAAATTTCTGAGCCGGATATTGAAAATCGGGGGGAGCAGTATCTCGATAGAGAAAGGGCCGCGCAGCCGCAACAAGGTAATGGCAGTTGAAGGGGTATCGGAAGAAGAGTTGTCGTTGCGGCTGTCGCAAGCGCAATTAAAAACGGGTTAGCGCATTTAACGCGTCTTCTGTGGCGCCGGGGTCTTGCTGGCATAGCCGCAGTGGCCGCATTTATACCCCTCCAATACGTTCGCCATTTCGTCACCGCATGCCGGGCACAGCACCCCCGAGCGGTTGCGCATGTAGCCGCACTGAAGACAGTGGTCAAACCAGCTCTGCTCGTCGATATCCAAAAAGACATCACCGCCGCATTTGGGGCAAGCGTTTGCTTTCCATTTAGGCATGTTCATCACCTCGTTTTTTCAATCTGGCGCGACTGCCCGGGCCAAATTAGCAATTATAAGAATCCATTATATACAACGTTACCGGAGATGAAAGGTTAGCCAGCCCGAACCGCAGTTAACATGGTCTGTTTCAAGCGTTCAGGCTTCTATCACGATGTCGTAAGGGCAACTGATGGCCCCGTATATACATACCGCCTCACACTCACCGCACCAGGTGCATTCCTCGCCGCCGACGAATACCACCACTCTATTCTCAAGCATTAAGCCGTTCCTGGCACAGACGCTCACGCATAAACCGCAGCCCCGGCACTTCGTAGAATCTAACTGTGGCCCGTTCGCCATATCTTTCTCACACCCCGTATTCACCCCGTATTTTAAAGCTGTCCGGCGGATTTGTATGTGACTTAGGTTTCAATCCAGCGGCCCCACTTTCAATCTCAGGGCTTTTATATTTGCGATGACAATGCGGTTATGTTCCAGCCGTATCAGGCCCTCTTCTTCAAAAAGCTTGAGAGCGCGGCTCACCACTTCACGCGCGGTGCCGGCTATCGCCGCCATGTCACGTTGGGTAAGGCGGTGGCTGCCCGACCGTTCTTCAGCAGCGTTTTCCAGCAATATTTTGGCAACCCGCCCGGCTACACTGCGAAAAGAAAGGTCTTCCACCAGGGAAATCAAATACCGGATACGCATAGCCAGCATGCGCAGCATATTGGCGGGGGATTTGTCCAGGCCCGCCTCGGTTATTGGAACAACAACACCGCGGGGGACAACTGGGACAGCAACAGCTACAATCTGCTCCTGTCGCTCCTCTGGCCAATCACTGAGAAGTTAAAATACAATATGTTCCTGGACCTCACGCTTCAGCCGTTTAACAACACCTTTTTCAACGGTGCGACGGTCGGCAACGTCCAGGGCGCCCCCCTGATCCAACAACCCAAGCGGCGGGATCAAATACTGATGTTTGGGATCCAGGCCACCTATGAACTTTTCAAGGGCATGGAAGCCGGGGTCCATTGGTACTTTATCCGAGACAACTCCAACATCGATCTATATAATTATAGTCGTCATATCGCCGGCGGCCAACTGGCCTACCGGTACTAACGGGAGGTGCCTGGCGATTAAGACTTGGAGTTCGTCGCACTGGGGTGATTGTCCCTATTTTCCCGGTTCTACTGAACTACCCCGGTTTCAACCCCGTCGACCGGCCTGCGCTGATGAGGCGCTTACCAATCTCTCTGGCATTTCCCCGAATCTCCTGCAAAGGGAAAGTTGTCCGGTTGTTTTAAATTTAGTTAACGCCCACTTGATTTATTAAATTAAATTTAATTATTTTTAGTTAAAATATTTTTACTCCATCGTCAGGCGGTCATGGCCGCTGCGCTTGGGGAGATGCTACTGACCCAGCTCACCAAAGGAGCCCGATTTTATGAGAAAGTGTGCATTCTTTTGGGTGGTACTCGTGATCCTGGCATTCCAGGGGGGGATGCTTACCAGCGCCCAGGCGGACGTGGCGGGACGCCTGACACAGGTGGAAGGCAGGGTCGACATACTGAAAGGCGGCAAACTACCCGCCATCCCGGTTAAGGTGAATGATGGGGTGCAAACGGGCGATGTACTCCGCACCAAGTCCATGGCCA
>CAZPAL010000014.1:0-11526 GCA_964584525.1 uncultured Dehalococcoidales bacterium
CCTGAAATCAAAACGCGCCGGATGCCCCTCACCCGGCGCGTAGTCGGTGGCGATTGTAGCCGCCGGCGGCTTACTTATGCGCCCATTTTTCAACCATGTCACCGATAACCGGCAATTTGTAGCGCTCTCCACGATAGGCTTTAATCATCAAGACCAGCCACAGGATGACCCAGATTGCCCAGATTACGAAAGAAAAAATCCATCCCAACACCGGTATCCATGAGAGAATGAGTACGAGTATCGTGAGAACCCCGAAAACGATGATGGATTGAACCGCGTGGAACCTCACGAACGGCTTGCCCGGCTCGAGCAGGTAGAAGATAATGCCGGTAATCCAGCCGAAAAGATAGCTTAAAGCTCCCGCCACGTTTTCCTGCAGCCCTGTAGAGTTACTGGACATAAACACTCCTTCCCATTTTTATCCAGTCATAAGATACATCCCGTACCGTCGCGTGTCAATGGGAGGTCGATGAGGTTGGTTTGACGCATATCTGAACTTATGATACATTACGCTTTCATAGAGGTGATTCGCCCGGGTCAAGCCGGACAATCATCCCGGCCCTGCTTGTTACTGGCCGGGAATTAGAGCCAGCCATTGTATCATCCCGAAATAATCTTGGTAGGAGCAATGATGAAAGCAAAAATAATGGTTTTCGCCCTTGCGCTGGTACTGGTCCTTTCCTCGGTCGTGACGGGGTGTAAACCCGGCGACAAAGAGGTGATTGAACTTTCCTACAGTAATTTCTTTCCTTCGACCCATCTTAATTCCATACTAGCCCAGGAATGGATAAAGGAAATAGAGGCACGCAGCGAAGGCCGGGTCAAGATAACCTATTTCCCGGGCGGTTCCCTTTCCTCCGCTCCCCAGATATATGACGGTGTCGTCCAGGGCATTTCCGATATCGGTATGTCCGTTTTTGCCTACACCCCCGGCCGTTTCCCGGCCTGCGAACTGATTGACCTGCCGCACGGCTATCCCAACGGGTGGGTTGCCACCATGGTGGCCAACGACTTTTATAACCAGTTCAAACCCGCTGAACTGAATGATGTCCAGCCCCTCTTTTTCCATGCCCACGGCCCGGGGGTGGTCATCACTACCCAGAAACCGGTCAGTGTTTTAGAAGACCTCAAAGGGATGGTCGTCCGCTCGACCGGCATCGGGGCGACCATCATGCAGGCTCTGGGAGCTCAGGGCTACGGTGCCGCCCAGGGGGAGGCCTACGAACTCCTTTCCAAGGGGGTGGTGGACGGCAGTTTCACCACCCTTGAATCTCTGAAGGGTTGGAAGCAGGCAGAGGTGGTTAAATATGTCACCGACTGCGATTCGCTGGGTTATACCACCATGATGTTCGTGGTCATGAACAATGCCAAATGGGCATCCCTGCCCCAGGATATCCAGCAGATATTCAGCGATGTCAGCACCGAGTGGATAGCCAAACACGGCATGGTTTGGGATTACTACGACCAGGCCGGTGCGGACTATTTCCTCAGCCTGGCCCAGGGAAGACAGATTATCCAGTTGGCGCCTGCCGAAGAGGCCAGATGGGCGGCGGTGGCAGTCGAGCCCCTCATCAGCAGCTATATCAGCGCCAAATCGGCGGCCGGCTTGCCCGCTAGCCAGTACCAATCCTACATTATAGACAGAGTGGCATACTGGTCCGCTTTATCTCCCAGCCTGGAGGAAAGCGCCGATTGGGTGAATGAGGAGTTAGGGTCTCTCATACCCTAGCTCCGCCGAGAGGCTTTCTAGACCTATCATGTGGAATCCGGAAAAATTTATCAGGGCGCTCAGCAAGTGGTTCAATCTGGCGGCGGGAGCCGCTCTGGTTACCATGCTGGCCATGACCACCACCGATATCGTCGCGGTCAAGCTTTTTTCCTACCCCATCCCGGGTGCCATCGAATGGGTCAGCTTTCTGGCGGTACTGGTGGCGGGTTTCGCTATCGCGCAAACCCAATTGCTACGCGGCCATATACAGGTGGAGTTTTTCGTGTCGCGCCTGCCCAAAAGGTGGCAGGGCGGGGCTGAAGCCGTCGTGGCGGCGCTGGGCATTCTTCTCTTCGGTTTGCTCTGCTGGCGCAGCATTCTCTACGGGATGAACTTACGGGCGGCAGGCGTGGTTTCCATGACGCAGCATATCCCGTTCTATCCCTTCGTTTTCGCGCTGGCGCTGGCCTGCCTTCCCATCTGTCTGGTTTTAGCGCTGGACCTCCGGCGCGCTCTGCGCAAAATGGTGTCCGGGTGACGCCGCTGGCCATCGGCTTGCTGGGCATCCTGGCCCTGCTGATTCTTTTCATGCTTAGCGTGCCTGTTGGTTTTGCCATGGCGCTGGTGGGTGTGGTGGGGTTTTCCCTGATTGTTTCCCCCGAGGCCGGATTGAGCGTGCTGGCGCGGGACTTTTTTGAAAAGTTTTCCGCTTATTCCCTGACCGTCATCCCCCTGTTCATCTTCATGGGCTCGCTGGCTTTCGCTTCCGGGATGAGCAGCCGCCTCTACGACGCCAGCCACCGCTTCTTCGGACAAATGCGCGGCGGGTTGGCGCTGGCTACCATCGCCGCCTGCGCCGGTTTTGCGGCTATCTGCGGGTCAACCGCGGCCACCGCCGCGGCTATGGGACAGGTGGCCCTGCCCGAGATGAAGCGTTACAACTACGATGATGCACTTTCAACCGGCACGGTGGCTGCCGCCGGCAGCCTGGGTATCCTGATTCCCCCCAGCACCATCTTTATGGTTTACGGCATTATGACGGAACAGTCCATCGGCAAACTGTTCCTGGCCGGGATTTTGCCCGGCATCCTGTTGTCTGGCTTTTTTGCCGCCGTGGTAATCATCCTTGCCTGGCGCAACCCGGCACTGGCTCCCGCCGGCCAGGCTACCACCTGGAAGGAGAAAATCCAGGGGTTAAGCGGGGTCACCGAAACCCTGCTGCTGTTCGCCTTCGTCATCGGGGGAATGTTTTTAGGCTGGTTCAGCCCCATGCAGGCCGGCGCGGTGGGGGCGGCGGGAGCGCTGGTGGTGGGGCTGATACGCCGGCAGCTTAGCTGGCAAAAATTCATTTTCGCCGTCAAGGATACCCTGCGCATCACCTGTGAGGTGATGATAATCGTAGCCGGGGCGACGGTTTTCGGCCACTTCATGGCCGTTTCCAAGATGCCGTTCATGCTTACCGAATGGGTGGCGGCGCTCAACATGCCTGCCTTTGCCGTCATGGCTGGACTGATTCTGGTTTTCGTCATCGGCGGCACTTTTATGGACAGCCTGGCCATGGTGACGCTGATGGTTCCCATCGTCTATCCGGTCGTGCTCGCGATGGGTTTTGACCCCATCTGGTTCGGGGTGATTATCGTGCTGGTTACCGAAATAGGGGTGATTACGCCTCCGCTGGGGCTGAATGTGTACGTCGTCAAGGGCATTGCCGGTGATATTTCCCTGGAGACCATTTTCAAAGGGATACTGCCGTTTCTGGCGGCGCTGGTTTTGGCCGTAATAGTGCTGCTTCTTTTCCCCCAGATTGCCACCTTCCTGCCCGGTCTGTCGCGTTAGGCCTGGATGATGAGCAAATGACCATAATTGAGATGCTGGCTGGAAATGCCCGCCGCTACCCTGATGAAACGGCGCTGGTGGAAATCACCCCCTCGCTGTCCCTTCGCCGGGAAATCACCTGGAGGCAGCTTGACGAGAGGTCCTCCAGGTTGGCGGCTGCGCTTGCCGCCATGGGCATCGGCAGGGGCGACCGTGTGCTGCATTTGATGAAAAACTCTATCCAGTGGCTTGAGGTTTATTTCGGCATCATCAAAACCGGGGCCTGGGCGGTGCCGCTGAACTTCAGGTTTACCGCTGACGAGATAGCCTACTGTGCCAGCATCGCTGAACCGAGGGTCATGATACTGGGAGCCGATTTTTTGGAGCGCGTCGGGAGAGTGCGCGCCGGGCTGGCGGGCATCGAAAACTATATCCTGGCAGACGCTGCACCTCCACCCGGGATGCGGGCTTACGAGGAAATGCTGGCGGATGCGCCGGACGGGGTCACCCTACCGCTACCTGAAGGGGAGGACGTCTGCGGGCTTTATTTTACCTCCGGCACCACCGGGGAACCCAAACCCATCGTACTGACCCACGACAACATGGAATCCGCAGCTGTCGTCGAGCAAAATCACCATTATCAAACCCGCGATGATAACTTTTTGCTGCTGCCCCCGCTCTATCACACCGGGGCCAAGATGCACTGGTTCGGGAGTCTGCTAACCAGCTCCAGAGCCACCATCCTGACCGAAATCAGCCCCCGCTATATCCTGCAAACAGTGGCGGGTGAAGGCTGCAGTATCGTGTGGCTGCTGGTACCTTGGGCACAGGATATCCTGCTGGCTTTCGACAGCAGGGAACTCAAAGCGGCCGATTACGACCTGTCGCGCTGGCGGTTGATGCATATCGGCGCCCAGCCCGTGCCGCCGACGCTCGTCAAGCACTGGAAGGATTACTTCCCCGATATGCAGTACGATACCAACTACGGCCTGAGCGAAAGCACCGGCCCCGGCTGCGTGCACCTGGGTATTGAAAACGCCCACAAGGTCGGAGCCATCGGCCGGCCAGGGTTTGGCTGGCAGGCACGCATCGTAGACGAAGAGGGGAACGATGTGGCGCCGGGGCAGACAGGGGAACTGCTGGTAAAAGGGGCCGGGGTGATGCGGGGCTATTACAAAAATCCCATCAGAACTGCCGAGACCATCAAAGGCGGATGGCTGCATACCGGCGACATAGCGCGTATGGACGCCGAAGGCTTCATTTATCTGGTGGACCGCAAGAAAGATATCGTCATCGTGGGTGGGGAGAACATCTTTCCGGTTGAGATTGAAGACCTGCTGCGCACCCACCCGGCTGTACATGACGTGGCGGTTATCGGCGTGCCCGATGAACGCCTGGGGGAGATTCCACTGGCGGTTATCAAGGTAAAAGCCGGCTGGGACCTGACCGAGGCCGGTATCCAACTGTTCTGCGAACAGAGACTACCGCGTTATAAACGGCCGCGCCGCTTCGTTTTTGCCGACGTGCCGCGCAATCCTACCGGCAAGATAGAAAAACCCAGGCTGCGTCGCCTTTACGCGCAGCAGCTGCCTGCCCGGGATAGCGCTTGATGCTGCGTGACTGGAAATCCTCCCCGTTGCTGGCGCTGCTGGCGATGGTGGGCATCACCGCCATCTGGGGATGGACATTCCTGATAGTGCAGGACGCTGTCCACCGAATGCCGGTGATGGACTTCCTGGCGGTGCGGTTTGTGGTAGCCTCGGTGGCCATGCTGGCTGTGCGCCCGGTGTGCCTGCGCGGCATCACCAGAAAGGGAGTATTTCGCGGCATCACTCTGGGCGGGGCGCTGGCTATGGGCTACATCCTGCAAACTTTCGGCCTGCAGCATACCTCCGCCACTGTTTCAGGGTTTATCACCGGCATGTTCATGGTGCTTACGCCTGTCCTCTCGTGGGTGATACTGCGCCGCAAAACAGGTAAAGCTGTTTGGCTGGCGGTGGGCATAGCCACCATCGGCCTGGCGCTTCTCAGCCTGCGCGGCTGGTCGGTAGGTTGGGGCGAACTGCTTACGCTGGGTTGCGCTTTTTTCTTCGCCCTGCATATCATGGGCTTGGGAGAATGGTCGTCGCGCAAGAATTCCTACGGCCTGGCCTGGCTGCAGATTACTGCCGTGGCGGTCATAGCTCTGCTGGCATCCTCCGCCGGCGGCTTCACGTTGCCCCCCGACGGAACAGTCTGGATGGCCGTTTTCATAACTTCGATACTGGCTACCGCCGCCGCTTTTTACGTGCAGACCTGGGCGCAGTCGCTCATTTCACCGACTCGCATGGGAGTGATTATGACTATGGAACCCGTCTTTGCCGGACTTTTCGGGGTGATGCTGGGAGGGGACGAACTCAGCACTCGCATCATTCTGGGGGCAGGCTGCGTGCTGGCGGCCATGTTGCTTTCGGGGTTGCAGGACAGGAAATCCCCGGCACCGGTGCGCCTCGAAACCTGATACCGGAGGCAGGATATCGATTGCCGGATTTCCTTCAAGGGAGTAGAATCGAGCCAAGCTTTTCGGGCCTTTCAAATCAAAAGGAGGGATATGGTGAAAACAATTCAGGCTCTTTTCGATCTGTCGGGTCAGGTGGCGGTGGTGACAGGGGGAGGAGCGGGGATAGGCAAAGCCATCGCGCTGCGCCAGGCGGAAGCCGGGGTGGCAGTGGTCATTTCGGATGTCAATGCCCGGACCGGAACCGGATTGGTGGAGGAAATCCGGAGCCGGGGAGGCAGGGCCGATTTTATCGAGGCCGACACCAGCCAGGCAGCGGCGGCGGACGCGGTGGTCTGTTTTGCCGCCGAGCGATTCGGAGACCTGAACATCCTGGTCAACAATGCCGGTATTTACAGTTTCAGGCCCAGCCTGAGTATGACCGAAGATTTGTGGGACAGGACTATCGATATCAATCTTAAGGGCGTCATGTTCTTCTCCAAGGCCGCCGCCGCTTATATGATATCAAAGGGGCACGGCGGTAAAATCATCAATATCGCTTCCATAGATGCTTTCCACCCCACCGGCAATTTGCCTCACTATGACGCATCCAAGGGCGGTGTGGTGGCCTTGACCAAAGCGCTGGCCCAGGAATTAGCTCCCAGCGGCATCCTGGTCAACGCCATCGCCCCCGGCGGCATATCCACCCCCGGCGCGGCTTCCATGGCGGCGGCCAGCGGGATGGCGAATGCTCAGCTTGAGGAGATGTCAAAGGCCTACGTGCAGCGCCTGCCGATAAGGCGCATCGGCGACCCCGATGATGTTGCCGGAGCGGCCATTTTTCTGGCCGGCGCGGCGTCGAACTACATGGTGGGCAGTACGTTGGTAGTCGACGGCGGGGCGCTCATCAGCTAGTCCGTCTACCGTGGCCTTCGAACCCATTTCAACTCTTCACGAACTGCCTGGCAACGACCATCCGAGGTCTTGACAGGCGTTATCCCGTTTATTAAAATAATATTAGCAATCTACTTGGAGGATTGCTAATTCAAGACTGGATTGAATGAAGCGGAAGGAGGTGAGGTCTTTTCTGACGACAGCGAGATCTGACTATGATGATGAATAGACCGGTTGCACCCCAAATAATATAAATAACAAGGAGAGACAATAATGGCAATTCAAATCTTTGACCCGCTAAAGGATATCAGGCACATGGAGGACTATATGAACAGGTTGTGGCGAACGGCTCCGGTTTATGGGGTCGGGTCGGAGGACTGGAATATCCTGATTGACGTTTTACAGCGCCAGGATGAACTGATGGTGAGGGCTTCGATGCCAGGCATAAAACCGGAGGATATCGATCTCAGCATCGAGGATAACGTGCTTACCATACGTGCCGAGCGGAAGGCGGAGGCTGAGGGGAAAGACGCCGCTTACCTCATCCGGGAACGCCCTGCCGGCTCTTTTTTCCGTGCGCTGCACCTGCCCGAGACGGTGGACACCGCCAAAATCCAGTCAGCTTATGAAAGCGGAGTGCTGACAATCGTATTGCCCAAAGCTGAGGAAAAGAAAAGAAAGCAGATAAAAATCGAGATTGGCGGGCAGGTAATCGAATCCCCCGCGAAATAATCCCGGCGCCAGGCTGGCGAGGGGAGGCTGCCGGCCGACAGCCTCCCCTCGTTTAAGTGACAGCACCCGGCCGCACTTCGGCTGTGATGGTTGCGTCAGGGTCGGTTCTGTAATACTATTAGGCGTTATGAATATGATAAAAAGAGCGCTCCTGGTTATGGCGATATTGCTGGCGGCAGTGCTTTCGCCGGCAGGTCAGCCTGTTTGGGCAGCCGAAGCCCGTGTGACACTGCTAGCTCCCTCCGAGGTTAAACCCGGCAGCAGCGGTACCGTCGAACTGTGGATACAATCCGATACCCCTGTTTATTATTTGGACCTGTATGTCAGCTGCGACCCAAAGGTGCTGGTTTTTGACGTACTGACCCCGGAGAACCTGGGCACGTTTAACATAACAGCAGAAAAGCGCGAACCCGGGCTGGTCCGCATCGAAGGCAGGATTACCACTCTCAATCCAATCGCCGTTGGCATGCTGGCCACCTTGACGTTCAAAGTGGTCGGGGAAGCAGGCACGGACTCCGATATCTCGGTAACTGGTGACCTCTACTCAGCCTGGCTGAGTTTTAGCAGCGACGGGGCTATCGAGAATGTGGAGCCCTGGCAGATTCCGGCTGTTTTCGAAACATCCAGGGTCAATGTCGCTACGTTTTACGGCCTGACCATGGCGGTCAACCCGGAGGGAAGCGGCACGACCACTCCCGAAGTGGGAGTTCATGATTACCTGTCGGGAACGGTGGTAGAGATTGTCGCTGAGCCGGCTGCGGGGTATAAATTCTCAGGCTGGTTGGGTGATGTCGCCAATCCGTCGGCAGCTGTCACCACTACAGTTATGAACACCACTAAAACGCTGGTAGCCGGCTTCGTGCTTGAGAACCCGCCGGTGACGGAGGAGGAGCAGCCACAGGCCGATGTTACGCCGCCTCGTTTACTCAATATCCGCACGGTCAATATCACCAGAAACGAAGCCGAGGTGTTGTGGACTACCGATGAAATAGCCGACAGCCGGATTCAGTTCTGGGCGGTCCAGGCTCAGGGGAGCGTCGTGGTTGATACCAATGTCAGGACATCCCATTCACTCCTGCTGGAAGGGCTGGAACCGCTTACCGTCTATCACTACCGCGTTTATTCCACAGATGTTGTCGGGCTGGAAAGCGTCTCGGAGGAACTCTCGTTCACCACCCTGGGTTCCCCGGCTGGTTTTATCACCGGTAACTGGAGGATGGACACCAGCACGGCAGCGCCTGGCGGAAATGTCATCATCAGTTACAGGGTGACAAACGTCGGAGACATGGTTGGGACGTACTCTGCTACGCTTAAATCCAATTCCGGGGACGTCGAAACCCGCAGTATTGAACTGGCTCCGGGCGGGGAAGAGCGGCTTGAATTTGTTTATCCGGTTACCGCATATGGGAAATATATCTTAAGTATTGGCGACACCAACCTCTTCCTGGATGTGGTTGAACCCGAGAACAAGCTCCCGCTGGTTTATGGAACCGGCGCCGCCGCCGGCGGACTGCTGCTGCTGGTGGCAGGGCTGCTGGTCTTCTACCGGCGCGGCGGTGGCGCTGTTTTCGAGGAGGAACCAAAGAGACCGGCCACACAGCCTGTCCAACCTGCGGCTGGAAGCGCAGTGGAGGTAACCGAGGGGCATCCGGTGGTGCCTGCTAGTGAAGTAATTTCAAAAACCTCTGCGGATGAGCTGCGCGTGGAGTTGGGAGAGAACGAACTCACCATAACCCAGGCCGCGCTGTCCAGGTTGAAAGAGATTTCCGGGGCTCCGGACCAGGTTCCGGCGCGGGTGTTGCGGGTTTCGGTTTCTCCTGCCAATCCCAGGCTGGTGAAGATGACCGCCGATTTCTACCGCCCTGGAGACGTGAAAGTGGAGGCATCCGGCAGAACCATCCTGCTGATAGGGCAGGATGCAGCCGGGTTGCTGGATGGGGCGTCAATCGGCTACCAACCCTCCGGGGACGGTCAAGGGTTCTTCCTGTCCCGCAAACCCTGATGGGGCTAGTTGCGCAGGCTGTTGATGGGAGCCGGTATGCGCCCTCCCCTTTCGATGAACGAACGGCTGGAAAAACGGTTGACGGGCATTATCAACCCGTTGCCGAGCAGCCCGCCGAACTCTACCACCTCGCCTTCATGCTTGCCTATGACCGGAATGATGCGTACGGCGGTGGTTTTGTTGTTGATGACCCCGATGGCGGCTTCGTCGGCGATGATGGCCGAGATAGTATAATCCGGCGTGTCGCCGGGTACGGAAATCATATCCAGCCCGACCGAACAGACGCAGGTCATGGCTTCCAGTTTCTCCAGTGACAGCGCGCCGCAGCGCACGGCTTCCAGCATTCCGGTGTCCTCGCTTACCGGGATGAACGCCCCGGATAACCCCCCGACATGGGAACTAGCCATCACCCCGCCCTTTTTTACGGCGTCGTTGAGCAGCGCCAGGGCGGCGGTGGTGCCGTGGGCGCCGCATTTTTCCAGCCCCATTTCCTCCAGTATCAGCGCGATGCTGTCGCCGACGGCGTTGGTGGGTGCCAGGGAGAGGTCAACCACTCCGAAAGGGATTCCCATGCGCCGGGAGGCCTCGGCAGCCACCAGTTGACCCATGCGCGTGATTTTGAAAGCGGTCTTTTTTATCAGTTCGGCTACTTCGCTGAAATCAGCCGCCGGTCCCAGTTTTTTCAGCGCGCTGTGCACGACTCCCGGGCCGCTAACCCCCACATTTAGCACGCACTCCGGCTCCCCGATGCCGTGAAATGCACCCGCCATGAAGGGATTGTCCTCAGGGGCATTGGCAAACACCACCAGCTTGGTGCAGGCTATGCTGTTGGCATGGGCCGATAGCTCAGCCGCGCGCTTGATAACCCGGCCCATCTCGGCCACGGCATCCATGTTGATGCCGGCTTTGGTAGTGGCTATATTTACCGAAGAGCATACCCGTTCTGTGGAGGAGAGCACCTCCGGGATAGATTCAATGAGGCGCCGGTCGCCATTGGTGTATCCTTTGTGCACCAGTGCGCTGTACCCGCCGATGAAGTTGATGCCCACTTCCCGGGCAGCGCGGTCCATGGCACGGGCTATTTTGGTGTAATCCCCGCCGGCGCTCTCGGCAATGATGGCGATAGGCGTCACCGCGATGCGCTTGTTGATAATCGGGATGCCGTATTCACGTTCGATATCCTGCCCGGTTTTGACCAGTCGGGAAGCGACCCGAGTGATTTTTTCATAAATGCGCCGGCAGAGGCCGTCCATATCCGGGTCGGCGCAATCTCTGAGCGAGATGCCAAGAGTAATGGTGCGGATATCCAGGTTTTCGTCGGATATCATCTTTATCGTTTCGAGTATCTCGTATGGATTAATCATGCCCTATCTCCAAGTAACCATCCCAGCCGTGTTCCAGCTCATCACTCCGAAGGGAGTATGCCACGCTAAATTCTGTGCATGGATTTGAAGAGGTCTTCGTGCTGGATCCGCACGGAGACCCCCAATTCCTGCCCCTTGTTGTCCAGGTCGCACGCCAGTTGTTCAAAACTGGGGCCGGCGGCGCTGATGTCCACCAGCATGACCATGGAGAATATTTCCTGCATGGTGGTTTGGGCGATATCCAGTATATTTACGTTGACCGCAGCCAGCACGGCGCTGACTCCGGCGATGATTCCCACTCTGTCCGTGCCTATGACGGTGATGATGGCGCGCATTTAAGTCCCTTTCACTACCTTTGTCTGTCGGGCAAGCTCACGGGAGCGTGAGTGTTCTTGCCGCAGGTCGTATAGATTATACCGGATGGCGTCGGATTTTTCTCTGAGTTCGAATCCGCTGTTTGACAGCCGGTGATATAATAAGCGGGTTTAAGTAAATCAGGGAGGTTTTGAAATGGATATAAAAAAACTGCTGGCAC
>CAZPAL010000014.1:11536-15499 GCA_964584525.1 uncultured Dehalococcoidales bacterium
GGTGCCCTGACGCTGGCCGAGGGCTTGTCCGAAGCACTGGGCGCGACCCTGTTGATGGTCGCGGTCTTCTTCTTCAACCCACAAAGCTGTTGTGGGGATTTCGGCGACACAACTCCTCCTGCAGACGCGGCTGTCAGGTAGCCGCTTCTTACTGGATAGGTTATTCAGCGTAGTTGAGCGGGCGCTTCCGGCGCTTGCCTGAGGGGGTTTGCATAAATTTGGAAAATAGTGTACAGTGTTAACAGTTTAAGTTTAGGTTATAACAGCTCTCCAGAATCACATCCATTCTCTTCGGCACAGGATGACCCAAACTCAAGCACTATTTAAAGAGAGGAGGTCATTCATATGTCATTCGAAGACAAATCACTCCAGTGTTCCGATTGCGGAATCAACTTTACCTGGAGCAGCCAGGATCAGGAATTCTTCCAGTCCAAGGGTTATACCAATGCTCCCAAGCGCTGCCCCGCCTGCCGCGATGCCAGGAAGGCAGAACGTGGTACAACCGGCGGCAACAGCGGGTTCGGCGGCAATGGCGGCGGGTATACCACCCGTTCCCAGATGTTCCCTGCCACCTGTTCTGATTGCGGCAAGGCCACGCAGGTACCCTTCGAGCCCCGCAACGGCAAACCGGTTTATTGCAGCGATTGCTATCGCAAAGTCAAGCGCTAAGCTTAAGCTGAAAACCATTGGGAACAGGGGCGCAAGCGCCCCTGTTCTTTTTCCGGAAATAACGGAACAACGCGCGTTCCCTTGGGAGGTTGGCCGGCATGACAATATTACCTGATAAACCCGAGCACTCCGCTTCGGTCCAGATAACAATTTACGTTGGAAACCTTGCCATAATCACTACCGAGGCTGATTTGCGCCGGGTTTTCGAACCGTTCGGCCAGGTTATGGATGTCAAGATTCTGAATGACGAATACACAGGCAACCGGCAACCGGGTGCCCATGCGTTCGTCGGCATGGCGGCCAAAAACGCGGGCGAAACCGCCATAGCCGAGCTGGACGGCACAATGCTGGGAGGCCAGGTTGTCAACGTCATAGGGGCACTGCGGCTTTCACCGCCCGGTGACTGCCTGTCTCACCGCCGGGGCGCGCGCCGGCCGGGCAGATAACATCTAACTTTCCACCCGCGCTGTGCATCGGTTATACTCAAAAGACGATAACTCGCCGGAGGCAGGCTATGAGAGAGCAAGCAAGTCAAATTCCGCCACTGGATGCGGCGGTGCCTGGCGGAATTGCTACGGCCACATTTGCGCTGGGTTGATTCTGGGGCCCTGACTCCCGTTTCGGGAGCATTGAGGGCGTGGTTCGCACCCAAGTTGGTTATGCCGGCGGAACCAGTCCCGACCCCCTGTATACCGACCTGGGCGACCACTCCGAATCCATTCAGATAGAGTACGACCCGACCCGCATCTCGTACGGGCAGTTGCTGGATTTATTCTGGACCGGCCACCACCCGGTGACCGGAAATTGCCCCAGGCAATACGCTTCGTTTATCTTTTATCACGACCAGCAGCAACAAGCCGAAGCTGTTTTATCCAAAGAACGTGCGGAGGCCGCACGCGGCGGCAAACTCTACACGGGAATCGTTCCGTTTTCGATTTTTTATCCGGCGGAAGACTACCATCAGAAGTATTACCTGCAGCAGGAGCCAATCCTCTTCAGGGAGTTTTCGGCCATGTACCCTCAGTTTGACAAGCTGGTTGGTTCAACTGCCGCTGCGCGAGTCAACGGGTATATAACGGGCTACGGCACGGGCGAAGACCTGCGGATGGTCATGCCCGCTCTGGGCTTGAGCGAATGCGCGGCCCTGAGGATTTTGGAGTTGCATCGCCGGCTGCCGGTACGCTGCGTCTGAGCTATGCCTGGAGGGATTTGTCGAGGTGGTCAACCGCAGCTGCTTTTCGAAGGCACCGGCCGCGTTACGGCGCTCGAGATGGCCTGGCGGTTGGAGCGGCTGTGGCAGATTTGACATCCGGTAAACGGCTGCTTTATACTGTGGGCAATCGAATAAGACTGTTAAAGACAGAGAACGAGACTAGTAGGTTTCGGAAGCAAGCTCAGAGAGCCGGGTAAGGTGTGAGCCGGTGCTTGGCAAGAGGCTGAATGGACTCGGGAGTTGCACCCGAAAGCGGTAAAGCGAGTAGGGACTGACGGAGAGAGCCCCGTTATCGAAGCTCAGGGTATCGCCTTACCGTCGTACCCGATAGAGACGGCCTGTCCCGTTTGGGCAGGCTAACCAGGGTGGCACCGCGAAGGAAATCCCATCGCCCCTGAGGCGATGGGATTTTTTTATTCGGGAGGGTGCCATGTATTATCCAACCCTGGAACAAGCCCGGTCGTACATCGGGCAGGGTAACCTGCTACCGGTCTGCCGCGAAGTGATGGCCGACCTGGAGACGCCGGTGTCGGCTTATCTTAAAATCGATGACGGGGGCTATTCTTTCCTGCTGGAGAGCGTGGAGGGTGGGCAGCGGCTGGCCCGCTACAGTTTCCTCGGCATTCAACCCTATTCCGTGATAACCTCTTCACATGACGGCCCCGACCCGCTCGCAGTGGTTGCCGCTGAATTGGCGAAGATGAACGTGGTGCCTCTCGGCGGATTGCCAAGGTTCTCCGGCGGCGCCGTCGGGTACCTGGCATACGAAGAAGCGGCCCGCATGGAGGACATCCCCATTCCGCGCACCGACTCCCTTGCCCTACCGGGCGCAGTTTTCATGCTGGCTGAAAGCGTGCTTATTTTCGACCATGTCACTCACCGCATAAAAGTGCTCAGCCACATGCGTTTGGACGGCGATATCGAGAACGAATATAACCTGGCTGTCAGGCGCATTGATGAGCTGGTAGAGCAACTGAAGATGCCGTTACCGGCCTTGAAGCAGCCTGTCCCGAATAGGGTTAATTCAGGTGAGGTCATTTCCAATACCAGCCGCCGGGATTTTGAAGCTGCAGTGGAAAAGGCCAGAGGGTACATCACCGCCGGGGAAGCCATCCAGGTGGTTTTATCCCATTGCCTATCCACTGCCACCACCGCCTCTGCCTTTTCGATTTACCGCGCCCTGCGCAGTATTAATCCATCCCCCTACATGTTCTTTCTGAATCTAAAGGACTTTCAACTGGTGGGAGCCTCACCGGAGGTTCTGGTCAGGGTGGAGGATGGGCAGGTGATGACCCGGCCACTGGCTGGAACCCGCCCGCGGGGGAAAACCCCGGCTGACGATGAGCGATTGGAAACAGAACTGCGGGGCGATGAGAAAGAACGGGCGGAGCATATCATGTTGGTTGACCTGGGCCGCAACGATATCGGCAGGGTAAGCCGGCCCGGCAGCGTGGAAGTGAGCGAACTGATGGAGGTCGAACGCTACTCGCACGTCATGCACCTGGTCTCGCACGTCCAGGGTAAATTGCGCCCGGATTACACCGCTTTCGATGCCCTGAGAGCCTGTTTTCCGGCCGGAACGGTCTCGGGAGCGCCCAAGGTGCGCGCCATGCAGATAATTGCCGAACTCGAAAGACAGAGACGGGGGCCATACGCCGGAGCGGTCGGCTATTTTTCGTTTTCAGGCAACATGGATATGGCCATCACCATTCGCACGGCGGTGGTAAAGGAAGACACGGTGCACGTCCAGGCGGGCTGCGGCGTGGTCTATGACAGCATACCCGGCCATGAGTATCAGGAGACACTGACTAAAGCCCGGGCGATGCTCAAAGCCATACGCCAGGCAGAAGAAGGCGGGGAGGTAAAAGATGCTGCTCCTACTGGATAATTACGACAGCTTCACTTACAACCTTTACCAGTGCCTGAGTGAACTCGGCTCGGAGGTCAGGGTGGTTCGCAACGACAGGATTGACATCCAGGACATAGAAAAATTGAAACCCGAACGCATCGTGATTTCGCCCGGGCCCTCGACTCCCCAGAATGCCGGCATCTCGAATGCCGTCATCCGCCATTATGCGGGG
>CAZPAL010000015.1:0-458 GCA_964584525.1 uncultured Dehalococcoidales bacterium
GTGACATTTTCCCTGAACACTTAACTGATGACAAAATCGTAGAACATTAACAGAGTGAATACGGACTCTTACAATGTCTTGACTTGATGGAGTATACTTACCCTATGGAGCAGATGCACAACCTCTTGGTTGTAGATTTCGAAAAGCAATATGAGGAGGTGCCAATGGAGAAGTATACTCGGCGGGAATTCCTCAAAAGCGGGGCTATCGTAAATCTCGCCATCGTTTCGACTGCAGCTCTGTTATCATGTTCCAATCAGAATTCCCAAACCCAGAACACGACCACGACGCCCACCGAAACCCAGTCCAATCAACCCACTCTGATTCCCGTTACCAAGCCCCCGGGTTGCGAATCCACGGTGGCAACAGATCGCCTCTACAGTTTGGAACACATCTGGGTCAAAGTTGAAACCGGGAACCTTGTAAAGTTGGGAATGACCGACTATATGCAGATGATG
>CAZPAL010000015.1:468-15478 GCA_964584525.1 uncultured Dehalococcoidales bacterium
AAGTTGGTACACGCGTAGTACCTGACAAAAGTTTCGGAGCTATACATGGCTATAAAATGAGTGTTGACCTCATAAGCCCAATTTCTGGGGAGATTGTACAGGTAAACCAAGAAGTCATATCTGAGGTAAGGGCTCTTATTACTGCTGACCCATACGGTGCGGGTTGGATAATCGTAGTCAAACCTGATGACATCAAGCAACTTGATGTACTAATCTCGGCTGATGAATATGGTCTAAGAACAGCCAAGAAGACATGATCTACTCGCGTTTGATGATTCAAGATTTATTGAAGGAGGTGCAGCAGCAAAACAGGGATAAAGGCAAACAAATGGACATAAATTATAAGGAGGGTAATAAAAGGATAATGGCCGAAGAATCAGCAAAAAATGGTATCGGTCTGTCTCGAAGGGAATTTATCAAAGATGCCGGTTTGGTTATGGGTGGGGTCGCTATTGGATCGTTGGCTTTAACTGCGAGTTGTGGCAGTGAAAACACCGTAACCAAAACAGTTTCAAACTACGCCTGCCCATATTGCACCCAGACCTTCACAAGCCTTGATCTCCTTAAAACTCATGTTAACTCCTCTCACCCCACATCCAGCGCGGATGGTCTGGAAGATATGGTAAGGCTTAACGTCAATGGCGATGATTACTATGTCAAAGTTGAACCTTATTGGGACCTGGCTTTCGTACTTAGAGACAAGCTTGGCTTCTTTGCTCTCAAGATAGGTTGTAGTCTGGGCGAATGCGGTGCATGCACCATCGTAATAAATGGGCGATCAGTGTATGCCTGCATGGTATTGGCATGTGAAGCCAATGGCGCAAATATAGAGACGGTGGAGGGGCTTTCGGATGGTATCACTATGCATCCAATACAAGCTACAGTCCTGCAGCACGGCGCCGCCCAGTGTGGATATTGCACACCAGGTTTCATGATGTCAGCCAAAGCACTACTAGCCAAAAAAGCAAATCCATCATACGAAGAAGTCAGAGAAGCCCTATCGGGCCATGTATGCATGTGCGGTGAACTTAAGCGTCTGGTGGATGCTATTTACGAGGGGGCAAAATAAGATGGCTTTCAACATTGTAGGCAATCCAGCTTGTCTTGACAGGCAGCACCCTGCCATTGTAACCGGAAAGTACGATTTCTGCACTGATCGCATGATGGCCAACAAGCTACATGCAGCAACGGTTGGTTCCACAATTGCACACGGCAAAATAACAAAAATCGATGCCAGTGCAGCATTAGCTTTACCCGGGGTCGAAGCCGTGTGCACCTATCAAGATTGTCCCGTCTTTTTCGAAACCATCCTTTTCTGGGGACAGGAAGTGGCCGCTGTGGCAGCCACCGACCCCTACATCGCAGAAAAGGCTACCCAGCTAATCAAGGTAGAATACGAGACTCGTCCTGGCGTCTTCGATATGGAAGAAGCCATGAAACCAGGGGCACCCCTGGTTGGAGTCTGGCCCGACCGAAACGTGACCAATAAGACCACAGTAACCCGAGGTGATATCGCTAAAGGGTTTGCGGAATCTGATGTAATTATTGAAGAAACGATTGGACCGACAGCTTACTACCAGCACTTTCGAATTGAGCCTGAGGCGGCGCTTGCATATTGGATTGAAGATCACGTCTACATCTATCTTCATAACCGCGATCCATTCGGAAAACGCACCGAGACAGCACTGCTTCTTAACTTGCCACAACACATGTTTCACTTGCACGGACTTGGCTGCGGTGGCAGCCACGGCTCGGTAGCTAATACCAACCCACAGGTTATCGCTGCAGTGCTCGCCAAGAAAGCTGGTAAACCAGTACAACTACTGACTAGCCGACGTAACGACTGTTTGCAGAGCGCGCACCAGTTTGGCTGTAAAGCTAAGGTAAAATTGGGCGCTAAGTCGGATGGCACGTTTTGGGCTTTGGATATGTACGCCTATGGGGACGGCGGGGCTGCGCCTGGTGCCTTCGTTCAAACTCAGCACAATTCCTTTAACAACACGTTCACGTGCCCTCACGGTAAATTCGTAACCGACCTGGTTGTGACAAACAAGCCACTTACCGGAACCTGGCGAAATGTGCTTGAGCCTTCCGCCGCTATGTTCAGCACCATCATTATCGAAAAGCTAGCAGATAAATTGAATATGAATCCACTTGATTTGAGGTTGAAGAACCTGTACAAAGGGGAGCTTAAGCATCCGGACACTAAAATTGTGCTTTCATGTTATGGCATCAAGGAAGTTCTTGAAAAAGTGGCTGAACTTTCCGGTTATCGCCAGAAGTGGCATGCTCCCGGTACGAAGACTCTGCCTGATGGAAGGCTGCATGGTGTAGGTATCACTGGCCATATGAGCACTTATTGCACCATGTGGGACCCAGTCGGTGCTATCCTCAACATGACCCGTGACGGGAAAGCCCTCATTAATGCCGGAATTAGCCGCACCGGCGGAGGTACAGTAACGGCCATGTGCTGCATCGTAGCCGAAATGATGGGGTTGAAATGGGAAGATGTGGTGGTTGGCGATTGGGGCAACTGCGATACATCCTCATATGGTGGAATGCAGGCTGGCAGTTCCCGCACAATCACTCTGGGAGCAGCCTACTTCAATGCTGCCAAGAACGCCCGTGAGGAAGCTTTTGCTTGGGCGGCTAACATCTTGAAAACGACCCCGGATAAATTGGATGCCAAAGACAGCAAGATTTTTGTGAAGGACGATCCGACCCAATCAACCACATATGCTGCTGTCTGCACTGCAGGGTTCGGAGCCCGTGGTGGTACCATTATCGGTAAAGGCTACGGCTGGAGGAGCGTCCTACAGAGGCAGCAAGGTGATTTCCCTGTGGGTACTCCTTGTACCCAACTCGAAGCCTGTGGAAGTTACTACGAGATTGCAGTCGATCCAAATACCGGTGTAATCGAAATCCTTGACCTAGTTAACGTCGATGACCCGGGGACAGTTATATTCCGCAAGGGGGGTGAAGGCCAGATGTATGGCGCTACCACGATCCAAGAAGGTCTATGCTTCTACTACGAGCAGATCTTCGACAAAACAAACGGTGCTACCTTGAACCCCAACTTTTTGCATCATCGCCACCCAACCACCCTTGATGCACATCTTGATAAACACCGCATTGATATCGTAGAGACATACGATAATTCTGGGCCATACGGCGCGCATGGTATGGGGGAACCACCCGTTCAGTCATTCTCAGCTATCATGAGCGCTTTCTACAATGCCACCGGTAAGTGGATTACTGATCCACCACTCTATCCGCAAAAAGTACTGAAAGCTCTTGGAAAGGTTTAGGAGGAAACGATGAGCGTTTTTACACATGTGGATGCTACAACAATTGACCAGGCCGTTTCATCACTTGCGAATAACAAGGCGGCCATCATCGCAGGTGGTACTGAAATCCTGGGCACCGTGAGAAGCGCCGTTTCTCCTTCTGTACCTGAAACACTGGTAAATATCAAGACCATACCCGGCCTAGACTATATCAAAGACGAGGGCGGTTTTCTGAAAATCGGTGCTCTGACCAAACTCACCGACATCTACGAATCCTCTTTGGTACAAGGGAAATACTATGCCCTAGCTGAGGCGGCGCATAAGGTAGCCACACCAGAACTTCGCAACATGGCAACCATAGGTGGTAATATCTGCCAGGGCGTGCAATGCTGGTACTACCGTTCCGCGTTCAATTTCTACCCTTGCCTGCGCAAGAATGCCCAAGGTGTCTGCTACGCACTGACCGGTGATAACCGCTACAACTCCATATTCGGTGCCGTAAATGGGTGCGTGGCAGTCAATCCCTCGGATACCGCGGCCGCCCTGGTAGCTTTGAATGCCAGCATCAAGACCAACAAAAAAACCTGGGAGATAAAGGATTTCTTCGCTGTGAACGGCGAACACACTATCGCCTTGGCATCGGATGAAATTGTCACCGAGATTCAAGTACCAACCCCAGCTGCCGGCAGTAAGAGCGCTTTCTTCAAGTTCGCGTTGCGTAAATCCTTCGATTTTGCCATTGTGAACTGCGCAGCCCTCGTCACGAGCTCAGGTGGAAGTGTTACTGCCGCTCGTATCTGTCTCAACGCTGTTCACAACATCCCGCGGCTAGCGACAACGGCGGGGGACTCACTGAAAGGCAAGGCCATCGATGAAGCATCAGCCTCTGCTGCTGCGGATACCGCCCTCACAGGCGCTACAGCATTATCGGAAAACAAGTACATGATTCTCATCGCCAAGTCACTCGTCAAGCGTGCTGTTTTGGCCTGCAAGTAACATTCGGAACCAATGACGGAGGACGGCAAACCGTCCTCCGTCATTGGTTCAATGTTTGCAGAATAGTGTTAAAATAAATAGAGTAATATCACATTTTGGAACCGGGATGATTAACAGGATATCTAAAAAACATTTAGCTTTCGCAGCGGCTGTTCCAATTCTTTTCATTACAGCTGCGGTGCAGGTGGAATGTCCGGTGTGCGATGGAATTGGCACGGTCAGTAGTTCCAACAACATGGAATACGTACGTATGGAAGGTTTGAAGGCGACACTTCTTGAAGTGGTCCCAGAAGCATGTGCTATGTACACCCTTTATCGCTACCGGGTTACGATGTCTTTTACAAACGATGGGTTAGAACCGGCGGTGGGGTGGGTCGAGATGACACTAGTTGATTATTCGGTTGGTAGACCATTGGGGAAACAGTATGCTGTCATTGACATTGCTGGGAAATCATCGTTGGAAGTGACATACGTCGTGCTATTCGGGAGTGGACTCCAGGACTACATACAGACCGACGTTCACGCGGAGGTTCTGACCCAAGATATTGATTGTCCTATATGCGGAGGAAGTGGACGGATAGCACTCAATACCTGGCCATTGACTGAAGGTATGAAACAAACCTTCATGGCGGAGATAAGACAGGAAGTCCCGCTTAAACCTCCAATCTGGGAAGAGGCTAATGGCTAATTGATTGTGATCAGTAGGCTGAGTGGGTGGAATGAAAAATATATATGTTCGATCACCGGTGACATCCTTTCTGGCTATTATCTTAATTATTATGTTGGGGAATATTGCATGCACTCCAGGAACTAAATTCACAGCCCCACCAGCACTTGAACTTGCTCCTTTACCTATCACGGTTGACATGGATAAAATATGGCAGGAATTTGAGACTAACCCCTCCGCTGCTCTACAATTCTACCGGGGTAAGCGTCTGTATTTCAAAAACGTCGTCCCCGAATTTGTTTCCAGTTATTATTTGAATGCGCGTGCGTTTAACAACATATATCTAGCTATGGGTAATTTCGAGTTCAGACCAAGATATGCAACCGATATTGACGGGATATTACCGGGTTTTTCTGTCGATGTCGTTGGCGAATGTTTGGGTGTAATTTCCGGAAAACTGATTATTACCGATTGCTGGGTCAAGGTGCTTGGTGGCGACCTGGGTGATATCAAACCTGACGTATATTGAATTAGGACATTATTGACCTCCGTCCAGCCACTGATAACATTTCACAGGTAGTGTCCCGTCAAGTGGTGTAAATTCATCGCCGGTGGTTTCCTGATTTCTAGGTCTGTGACGCCCATATGCGCTGCCGGCAACCATTCCGGTAGGTCATACGGCCATCACTGCGCTCATGTAGTTAGGCGCCGGTCTTCTTAATCTCCAGTTCCATGATCGCTTCAGCCAGCATCTCCACCCCCTCCCTCAGAAAATCTACATCCCCTTCATTCCCGGACTTGCGCAAGAGCTCTATTAATGTCATCCTGTCTTTGGCCATCGTCGTGGTTACCTCCTGAATGTATTTTGCTTTGACCCTTTCAAGAAACCACACGGTGGCCACCCTTTTCAACTCGGGGAATTTACACCACGTACGGGGATTCTACTTTAACGATTTGGTGTTATTAGTGATATTAAAGGTTGTTTTCTTCGCAGTGAAGTCACGTAATGTGTAAATAGAACAGAGTGAGATAACCTAAATCTCTAAAAGAAAGAACCTTATGTCTAGGCATCTGAATTCCCAGAGGAAGGATTAACCCATGTTTTCATATCAGCCTCAATGGCATCATAGTCAACAGGTTTGCCATCAGCCCTTCCTAAAAAGCCTTGACTATTGGCTTGAAGCCCTAATCTCCACTGGCAAAAACCGCACATAGGGGCATATGCCCTTTAGGTTTGCCAATTCAATAGGACTGCGGGAGGCAATAAATCGTTTTCAGTTATCGGCTTTTTGCAGATATAACAGAACAGAGGTTCAGAGGGTTTTTTCTTTGCCCACGGAAGTTTCATTGGCAGGCATTATACCCGCGTTCCAAAACCCATGCAACACGAAGCAAAGAGAACTGCAATAAACCGTAGTGGCTGGGGGGTGGAATTTACTGTATGATAATACGCAACATGAACAACATAAAATTCCTGGCCGTGCTGGGCTCAACCGGCAGCATCGGCCGTCAAACCTTGGAAATCGTGCGCTCCTTCCCGCAGCGTTTCCGCGTGCTGGCGCTGGCGGCCGGCGGCAACCTGGAACTGCTGGCGCAGCAGGTAGAGGAATTCGAGCCGCGTTATATCTACTCACGTGAGAGCCTGCCCACCCCATATGGCGTGACCCGCCTGGCTGAAATGGCCGAAGCAGCCCAATTGGAGGCAGTGGATATCGTGGTGGCTGCCACCCCCGGATACTCCGGGCTGGGCTCGGTGCTGGCCGCCGTCAAGGCCGGAAAAGTGCTGGCCCTGGCTAACAAGGAATCGTTGGTCAGCGCCGGCGAACTCATCACCGCCGCTGCCGCCGCCGGCGGCGCCGAACTTCGCCCCATCGACAGCGAACACAGCGCCATCTGGCAGTGCCTGAGGGGAGAGCCCAACCGGCCATCCAGGTTAATCCTGACCGCCTCCGGAGGCCCCTTCCGCCACTATTCAGCCGCCGAGCTGGCCGGGGTAAGCGCCGAGCAGGCGCTCCGGCACCCCTGCTGGAACATGGGGCACAAAGTAACCATCGATTCGGCCACCCTGATGAACAAGGGGCTGGAGGTGATGGAAGCCCACTGGCTGTTCGATATGCCCTATGAAAAAATCGATGTACTCATTCATCCCCAGAGCATCGTCCATTCCATGGTTGAGTTCGGCGACGGTGCAATCAAGGCACAACTGGGCGCGCCTGATATGCGCCTGCCCATCCAGTATGCGCTCTCTTACCCGGAGCGGCTGGAGAACAACGCCCTGCCGCGCGTCGATTTCAGCCGCGTCAGGCAGCTTGAGTTCGAAAAACCGGACAATATCCGCTTCCCGTGCCTGGCGCTGGCTGTCGAAGCCGGCGGAAAGGGCGGGACATACCCGGCTGCGCTTTGCGCCGCCGACGAAGCCGCAGTGGAGCTGTTCCTGGAAGGCCGCCTCAAGTTTAGCGACATCCCGCGCCTGATTGAGGCCGTGCTCGAGGCTCACCGGCCGTCGCCGGGGGACGACATAGCGGCTATTGAGCACGCCGACGGCCAGGCCCGACAGGCGGTGCGGCGAATTATCGCCAGGGAGAAAATGTATTGTTAACTACCATTGTGGCCTTCGTTTTTGTTTTTTCCATCATCATCCTGGCCCATGAACTGGGGCACTTCAGCGCCGCCAAACTGAGCGGCGTCAAGGTGGAGGAATTCGGTCTGGGTTATCCGCCGCGCATCTGGGGCTTCCGGCGCGGGGAGACGCTTTATTCCCTCAACTGGCTGCCGTTCGGGGGCTTTACCAAGATGACCGGAGAGGAGAATCCGGAGGACAGGCGCTCGCTGGCCGGCAAGAGCCGGCTGACCCGCCTTTTCGTGCTCTCAGCCGGCGCGTTGGTCAACGCCCTGCTGCCCTTTCTCCTGCTCACCGCCGCCTTCATGGTGCCCCACGATATCGTCGCCGGGCAGGTGCAGATAACGGAAATCGCCCCGGGTTCGCCCGCCCAGGCGGCGGGGCTGGAGGCAGGCGATATCATTGCAGCGCTTAACGGCAAGGAAATCCGCAACATCGCCGAACTCAGCCGCAATATAGAACTGAACCTCGGCCGCGAAACGCTGCTCGTTATCCAGAAAGCCGACGGGAGCAGCGTAGATGCGACACTGGTACCGCGCTGGACCCCACCCGAAGGGGAAGGCGCGATGGGTGTTTCCATCCAGCTTCAGAACGCCGCCACACTCAGGGAGAGCCAGCCTTTCTGGCGCGCCATACCCATGGGCATCGGACAAACCTTTGAGACCTTTTCATTGTTCAAAAATGCCATCCTGAGCCTCTTCGCAGGCACCGGCGCCATCCAGTTGGCCGGTCCGGTAGGCATCGCCCAAATTACGGGTGAAGCCGCCCAGGCCGGGTTGAGCCCGCTGCTGGAATTCGCCGCCTTCCTGAGTTTGAACCTGGCTATTTTCAACCTGCTGCCCCTGCCCGCGCTGGACGGCGGCCGCATAGTGTTCGTGCTGCTGGAATGGGCGCGCCGCGGAAAGCGTGTCTCCCCCAAAGTGGAAGGCCTGGTGCACATGGCCGGGTTTGCGCTACTGATTCTGGTGGCGCTAGCCGTCACTTCCCAGGACATCCTGCGCATCATCCAGGGAGGAAGCCTGCTGCCGTGAACGCCAGGCGAAAATCCATACCCATCCGGCTGGGAAACCTGACCGTGGGCGGAGATGCCCCGGTGACGGTACAGTCAATGGCCAAGACCGACACGCGCGACGCCGCCGCTACCATCCGCCAGATTAAAGAACTGGAAGAAGCCGGCTGTGAAATTATCCGCGTGGCCGTCCCGGACATGGAGGCCGCCGAAGCCCTGCCGGCGATTAAAAAAGCCGTCCGCATACCGCTGGTGGCCGACATCCATTTCGACCACCGCCTGGCGCTGGCCGCCTGCGCGGCAGGGGTGGACGGCCTGAGGCTTAACCCGGGCAACATCCGCGAGCCGGACAGGGTTAAAGCGGTGGCCGGGGCAGCCGCCGAGCGCTCCATCCCCATCCGTATCGGCGTCAACGCCGGCGGGTTGCCCCCGGCCGAAGCCCCCGGCGCAAGCATACCGGCACGCATGGTGGCGGCGGCGCTACGGCAGGTCAGGCTGCTCGAAAGCCTGGATTTCAATCTCATCAAGGTTTCGCTCAAGGCTTTCGACGTTCCCGCCACCATCGAAGCCTACCGCGATATAGCGGAGCGCATCCCGTACCCGCTGCATATCGGCATCACCGAGGCGGGCACCCCCGGGACCGGCATCATCCGCAGCGCCGTCGGCATCGGGGCGCTGCTCAACATGGGCATCGGGGACACCATCCGCGTCTCGCTTACCGCGCCTCCGCGGGAAGAGGTTGCCGCGGGCTACGAAATTCTGAAATCCCTGGGACTGCGCCGGCGCGGCCCGGTGCTGGTAAGCTGCCCGCAATGCGGGCGCTCGGAGGTGGATATCATCGGCCTGGCGGCGCAGGTCGAGCAGGAGCTGCGGCGCTTTAGTAAACCCATCCGCGTGGCGGTCATGGGCTGCGTGGTCAACGGCCCGGGCGAGGCCGCCGACGCGGACATCGGGGTGGCTTGCGGCAAAGGCAGGGCTGTGCTCTTCAAAAACGGAGAGCGCATCGGCACGGTGGCTGAGGAGGACATCCTGTCCAGCCTGTTGCGCGAGATTGAACAGATGTAAACTACTTATGATAAAACCAGGAGGCAAATTTTAAACCACGTCAACTGGCTTTTGTTCCAGGAAGGAGTCTAACCCATGCGCATGTCACAGCTTTTCGGTAAGCGCCAGCGTGAAATCCCGGCCGAAGCCGATACCGTCAGCCACCGCCTGCTCATCAAGGCCGGCATGATAAACCAGTTGGCGGCGGGCGTGTATTCCTATCTGCCGCTGGCCTGGCGCACCCTGCGCAAAATCGAAGCGGTAGTGCGTGACGAGATGGAACAGGCCGGCGGGCAGGAGGTGATGCTGCCGGCTCTGCATCCCATCGAACTCTGGCAGAAGAGCGGGCGGGACACCGCCTTCGGGCAGAACCTGTTCCGGCTGACCGACCGCAAACAGCGCGAACTGGTGCTGGGACCCACCCACGAAGAGGTGACGGCGGACCTGGCGTCAAAACATATCCAGAGTTACCGCGACCTCCCGGTGCGCCTCTTCCAGATACAAACCAAATTCCGCGACGAACCCCGCCCGCGCGGGGGACTCGTCCGCGTGCGTGAATTCGACATGAAAGACCTTTACAGTTTCGACGCCGACGAAGCCGGCCTGGACGCCAGCTACAACAGGATGGTGCAGGCCTATAAGAGCATCTATCAGCGCTGCGGGCTGGAAACCATCCTCATCGAGGCCGATAGCGGCGCCATCGGCGGCAAGGACTCCCAGGAATTCATGGCCATCACCGAAATCGGCGAGGATGAAATCATCATCTGCGACACCTGTATCTGCGCCGCCAACGTCGAAAAAGCGGTATGCATCAAGGAAAACGGCACCAGCCGGCCGGTAGCGCCCATGAAAGAAGTGGCCACCCCGGAACAGGAAAGCATCGAAGCGGTGGCGGCGTTCCTCAAAGTGCCCGCCACCCAGACACTCAAGGCTGTCTTTTACGCCGCCGACGGGGAATTTTTGATGGTGGTCATCCGCGGAGACCTGGAAGTGAATGAAGTAAAGCTGAAAAAGGTGTTGCGCGCCGCCGAACTCCGGCTGGCGGTGGACGCAGAGGTAAAACAGGCCGGCATTGTAGCCGGGTTCGCCTCCCCGGTGGGCCTCTGCGACATCAAAATCGTGGCTGACGACTCCGTCAGCACGGCCTCCAATTTGGTGGCCGGGGCCAACAAACAGGGCTACCATCTGATAAACGTCAACTTCGGCCGTGATTTTAAGGCCGACGTGGTGGCGGATGTCGCCAGGGCGCGCGCCGGCGACCGCTGCCTCAAGTGCGGGGCCGCGCTGCGGTCGGTGCGGGGGATGGAGGTGGGGCACGTCTTCAAATTGGGAACATCCATCGCCGAAAAAATAGGCGCTTTCTTCACCGACCAGAACGGCTCCTCCCGGCCGGTGATTATGGGCAGCTACGGCATCGGCATAGGACGGTTGATGTCGGCCGTCATCGAGCTCAACCACGACGAGAAGGGCATTGTCTGGCCGAAGGCCATCGCGCCCTTCCAGGTTTACCTGTGCCCGCTCTACAAAGGCGATAATGAAATAATCAAACTGGCGGAAAAACTGTACCAGGAGTTGAACGAGCAGGGAATCGAGGTTTTGCTGGATGACCGGTCCGAAGAATCAGCCGGGGTAAAATTCAACGACGCCGACCTGCTGGGTATACCGGTCAGGTTGACCATCAGCTCACGCTCGCTGCAGAAAGGCGGCGTGGAACTCAAGCAGAGAAACTCGGATGTGTTTGAGACGCTGGCGGTCAACCAGGTGGTAGAGCGGGTAAAACAGATTTACCAGGATTAAGCCCCGCGCAGCTCGGCTCCCAGTTCGGCCGAGAGACGCCTCAGCACCGCCGACATCACCCCATCCACCTCGGCGTCCTTGAGGGTGTGGTTGGCAGCCTGGAAGGTGAGGCTGTAAGCCAGCGACTTGCGTCCGCCCCCGACTTGTTTGCCCGTGTAAACATCGAAAAGCGCAACCTTCTTGACCAGCGCGAACTGGTTGATTATGTCAATTATCTGGCGGTGGGTAATACCTTCGTCCACCATCAGGGCCAGGTCCCGCTCCACCGCCGGGTAACGCGGCAGCACCGCGTAGCCCCCCAGGCCCCCCGCCACATCCAGCAAGGCAGAGACGTTGAGTTCGAAGAGGAACACCGGGGCAATCAGCTCGAAAGCTGAAGCCACCTGCGGGTGGATTTCACCCAGCACGCCCAATACCCTGCCGCCGGCCATAACCGCCGCCTGGTGCCCGGCGCGCAGTCCGGGGTCGCGCCCGGCCTCGAAGGCAGCCGCCACGCCCAGCTGGTTCATCAGCCCTTCCACCACCCCTTTGGCATCATAAAAATCGAGGGGTTCCCGGCGCGCCAGCCAGGCCTTCTCCTGACCGGTGCTGGTGAGTACCCCGCACAGCATCTCCGGCTCTTCGGGCAGGTCGCCGGCGCGGGGCAGATAGACGTGTCCCAGTTCGTAAATGAAAATGTTGCCCTGATTGCGCTTCAGATTGAAAGCCAACGCCGCCAGCGTGCTCCCGCGCAGGCTGGTGCGCAAGCATTCCTGGTCGGCTGCCATGGGATTTGAAAGCTTCAAAGGTTCGACGGGAAGCGCGGAGTTCAGTCCCTTTTGCAGTACGTCCCGGTTGGTGATGGAATAACCCATAATTTCCGCCGCGCCGTAGCCGCTGAGAATGTTTTTGATGCGGTTTTTCAGCGCGTAGAGGGGAGATGGCATAAAGGGCGGAATTTCATGGCCGAGCCGGGTAAAGGGTATGCTTTCATAGCCCAGCACGCGGGCTACCTCCTCGATAGCGTCCGCCGCGATGCGGATGTCGCTGCGCCAGTAGGGGGCGCGGACCAGCAGTTCCCCGGCCTGTCCCTCTTCCAGGGTACAACCCAGCGAGGCCAGCACGCTTTTCACGCGTTCGGGCTCAATATCCATGCCCAGTATGCGCCTGAGCTCGGCGGCGGTGAGTGAAATAGCGGGCATAACCACCCGGCCGGGATAAACATCCACGATTCCGCGCACGGCTGTCGCGCCGCAGATTTCCACCATCAGCGCGGCGGCGCGGCGCGCCGCCCGCAGTGTCAGTTCAGGGCTGATGCCGCGCTCGAAACGCCGGGAGGCTTCGCTGCCCATCTTCAGCCCGGCGGCGGTGCGGTGAATGCTGGCCGGTTTGAAACTGGCCGACTCCAGTAAAATATTGACGGTAGCGTCCGTAATCTCGCTGTTGGCCCCGCCCATCACCCCGGCCACAGCCAGCGCGCGCTCCGGGTCGGCAATCACCAGCGTCTCGGTGGAAAGTTTGTGCTCCGCCCCGTCCAGCGTCACCAGCATCTCCTGGTCGCAGGCGCGGCGCACGATGATGCGGCGCTGCCTGATTTTATCGTAGTCGAAGGCGTGCAGCGGCTGGCCGTATTCCAGCATGACGAAATTGGTGACGTCCACCACGTTGTTGATGGAACGCACGCCGCCGGCCTCCAGCCTTGCCTTGAGCCAGCCGGGCGAAGGGCCGATTTTGACTCCGGTCAGCAGCGCGGCGCAATACCGCGGGCACAAATCCGCATCATTTATTTCAACCGCCACCAGCTCCCTTATATCTTCACCGGCTTCGATATAATCCGCGCGCGGCTCACGCACGCATCCACCCCCCAGGGCAGCCGTTTCATGGGCCACTCCCAGCATGGAAAGCATATCCGGGCGGTTCGGCGTCACTTCCAGGTCCAGCACCACATCTCCCAGGTAATCCGCCAGTTTAGCCCCCAGGGGCGCGTCAGCGGGCAAAACCAGTATGCCCTCGTGTTCATCCGAAAGCCCCAGTTCCCTGGGGGAACAGACCATGCCCTCGGAAATCACCCCGCGGATGGCGGCCGGCTTGAGCGTGACCGTCTCGCCGCTGTGGCCGTCTTTCAATACCGCTCCCACCCGGGCAAAGGCAACGCGGTCATCCACATTCAGATTTGGGGCGCCGCACACCACCGTCTGGCGTACGCCTTCCATTTCCACCGTAGCCAGGCGTAAACGGGTGGCGTTGGGGTGGGGCTGCACATCCGCCAGCCGGGCGACGAAAACATTCTCCCAGCCGCCGGTGACAACCAGCCGGGAGACTTCAGTTCCGGCCGCCGTCAGGCGCGCGGCCAGGTCACCGGGCGCCAGTTGGACGTCCACATATTCTTTAAGCCATTTAAGCGAAACCTGCATCTAAAACTGACTCAAAAAACGCAAATCGCCGGAATAGAAATGGCGGATATCTTCTATGCCGTAACGCAGCATGGGAATGCGTTCGATGCCCATGCCGAAAGCGAAACCCGAATAACGCGCGGGGTCTATCCCCACACCCTCCAGCACGCTGGGATGCACCATACCTGCGCCCAGGATTTCTATCCAGCCGCTGTTACCGCACAGCCGGCAGCCCGCGCCGGAACAGACGGCGCACGAAACCGCCATCTCGGCTCCCGGTTCCACGAAGGGGAAAAAATCACAGCGGAACCTTACTTTGCGGCCGGCGCCGAAGAAGCGGCGGGCAAACTCATGCAGGGTGCCTTTCAGGTCGGCCATGCTGATACCTTCGTCCACCGCCAGCCCTTCTATCTGGGTGAACATGGAGAGGTGGGTGGCATCGGTGGCCTCGTAGCGATATACCCGGCCGGGAACGATAATCCGCACCGGCGGCGGGGTTTTTTCCATGGTGCGTATCTGCATGGGAGAGGTATGCGTGCGCAGCAGCATACGCCAGTCGGTGCCGGGTTTGGGCGGCGCGTCCAGCCAGAAAGTGGCCATGTTATCCCGCGCCGGGTGTTCCCGCGGGATGTTTAAGGCGTCAAAATTGTAGTAGTCCCATTCAACCTCGGGCCCTTCCACCACCTGGAACCCCATGCCCTGGAAGATGGAACAGATTTCGGCGATGGACTGCGTCATGAGATGGGTATGACCGCGGGGATAAGGCCGGCCGGGAAGGGAAATATCGAGGCCTGCCCCAGCCGGCTGGGCGCCAGACTGCTGCCTGAATGCCGTTTCTCTGGCGCTGAGCTCTGCCTCCAATTCTGATTTAAGCGTATTGGAGAGAGCGCCCGCCTGGCGGCGGTCTTCGATGGGCAGCGCCGCCAGCCCGCGCAGCACCTCGGTCAGGCGGCTCTTTTTACCCAGATAGCGCACGCGCCAGCCTTCCAGTTCCGCGGCCCCGGTGAGGCCGCCGAGCTCGTTAAGGGCTTCTTCCCTCAAACTGTTTAGCTGGGCTTTAATTTCCATAATTGATTTAACCATGAATTATAACCAAGAGCCGCAAGAGGGTCAAACTCACTGCGTCAGGTAATCCACCGCCCAGGCCGTCCAGTCCTGGGTCTCCTCCAGCAGCTGGTCCGGTGTGATGCCCTGGCCTTCAATAAGATGCCCGTCAGG